>NZ_WXWP01000006.1:0-12925 GCF_009904765.1 Vibrio sp. V39_P1S14PM300 | reverse complement strand
GTTTTATATTGCGTATGGAGTGCTTTTAATCCCACCATTTCGCTCACAATCTCCCCAATACCTCCCGCTGTGTTAATTTTGTTTTTATTCTCATTTAATGGGAAAGTACAATATAAGAAAACGTTCCTTTCTTGTCGTTTGAGAATATCATTTGAAACATGAGATCGACGGAGCTACAACACAGGTATGAAACAACCAAGACAGAATGCAGGCCAGGTTAATGAGAAATTACTGCAATTGCTGATGCAGGTGGCTGTGAACGATGAGCCAGTTCAGGCCAAAACCTTAAGCGAGCAGTTGAATGTACCTCTTAGCAGCCTGTACCGACATCTGAAGTTGCTGAAAGAATGGAGTTTGATTGAGGAAAGTCCGCACGACAAAACCTTGATCATCGGTCCGGCAGCACTGCTTTTAATGCGAAGCTATGAGACCAGCCCTCATAACCTCGATGCGGTCGAAGCGGTGCTTTGCCGTCTGCAAAAGCAGACGGGAGAAATGGCGGCGTACATGGTGCCAGTGGGTTACCGCGCATTGTGTGTCAGCCGCAAAGAAAGTATGCAGGCACTGCGTTGCAGCTACGTCCAGGGTCAAAGTCAACCTCTGCTACGTGGTGCCTCATCCAAAGTGATGTTGGCTTTTATGCCTGCATCGAGATGCGAAAAAATCCTGCGCCATTTTGGCGAAGCGCACCGACTGCACGAATGGCAGGGTGAGCTGGAGCAGATTCGCAAACAGGGGTATGCGGTCAGTACGTCAGAAATTGACCCTGGAGTCTCGGGCATCAGTGCTCCGGTGATGAAGGGCTCCAAACTGGTTGGCGCGGTGTCGGTGATGGCGCCTGCTCATCGTGTACAAAGGGACAAACAGCGGATCATTTTGCACGTGTTGCAGGCATCAAGGGCCCTGCCACCAGAACGATAACGGCACAAAGGTAAGCGACATGCTAGGACTATTCAAACGACACAAACCGGTGGTAATGCCGCTGGCCTCTCAAAGTGGTATTTTTCTCACTGTGTGCGAAAAAATTAAGCCGATGACAGAGGTGGAATTTGAAACGGTTGAGCAGTCGCTGGAGCTGGCGTTTGAGTGGTTGTACCAGGATCCGTCCCGCTCACCTTACCTCTGTGGTGGGCACTTTTCTCTGCCACAAACCGGTGTGCAGCCGTTTCATGCACGTTTAAGCCAATATCTGAGCCAGAGCGTCCTTCCGGTGATATTGACCAACACGCATGAAACTGTGCTGCGCAGCTTGCCGGCAGTGTCGCTCAGCAATCGTGAACTGGGGATCGTCAGCATTAATCGTGGGTTTGAACTGAAACAGACACTTGAACCGTGTCGTGGGTCGGCATTTCATTTTGCGTTGTCTCGCTACCCTGATTGCCGATTATTTTGTCTTGGCATTGATCCAAGTCGGGTGAAGAGTAAAACTTTTGAATACGCCGAAGATCAAGGCTGCGACTGGATGACGTTGGAAGAGTGTCAGTTCCGTCACCGTTTCCAAGTCAAAAACCAACTAGCCACCTATTTGTCTCATTGTGACGATCTGATCCTCGATGTGGATTTGGAATCGGTGATGACGGATTCTGGCTTACATGGTGATGAACACCTGGAAGTACAGATGGTTTTGCGAATGATCCGGCAGTGCCTGATGTCGGGAAAAGTGCGATTGGTGCATTTGACGGGCAAAAAAGAGAAACAGATCTTTTCCAAGCAGACCAAGCTGATCCTCGATGAGATCAGCACGATGTTGCCGACTACCCATTGTGCGGCATAATACCGAGCAAGCATCCATCACGGGCGTTTTTTTATGCTTCCGTCATTAGGCTGGATGTGTGTCGCCATCGGATAACCGACGGGTTTTGTGACGGCCATAAAATATTAAAGCTGGCACTCAGGCCAGCTTCTCTGCGGATATCTCAATTACTTTTTGTCAGACGTGTCTTTATTTGTGTCTTTCCAGTATTGAATACGAATTCGATGTAATTGAGCTTTTCTCATTTTCTTCATAATTATCCCTCACTGATAAATAGTGGGCGCTCTTCACTGAGCTCACAAATACGATGAGTTGATCATGTACGCAAATCAATGTAGCTGTGAATCCTCAAGATCACTAGGATCTAAATCACACTAATACACCAAAATTTAGCGGATTTGTAGATAATATTTGCACTGGATCTCGTTTTTTCAAGATCGATGGCATCACTTTGCTGTTACTAAGCGCTGCGAAATCCGCTGTTATTTAACAGAAACAAAAGCTTAACGTAAGCGTCACGTTGCTCATCTATTGTGTGCTCACTAAAAAAGCCGACCTTATATCAAGGAGAAAGTGATGTGGAAGCGTGATGAGCAAGATTCTCAATTCAGTCAGATGATCGAAGCGAGACTCTCTCGCCGCCGTTTTTTGGCTGGAACCGCCGCGGTAAGTGCCGGAGCCTTTTTGTCATTAAACCCGATTGCCAAAGCCGTTGCGGCTGGTACATCGGCTAGCCAGTTATTGAACTTTGAAGCGGTTCCCGCCTCGACAGCGGACAGCTTTGTGGTGCCTAAAGGCTACAGAGCCACACCACTGCTCTCCTGGGGGGATCCGATCTTCCCTGATGCCCCGGCGTTTGCTCCCAATGGTAAACAGGATGCGCAGACTCAGGCTCAACAATTTGGCGACAATACGGACGGCATGAGTTTGTTCCCGATCTCCGAAGAGCGTGCAGTGATCGCTGTGAATAACGAATACACCAACTACGAATACCTGTTTTATCATCAGGGGCAGACAATGACGGCAGACGACGTGAAAAAAGCACAGGCTGCCGTGGGTGTGACGGTGTTTGAGATCGTCAAGCAAGGCGGTCAGTGGCAGATGGATCTTAACGGGCAGCGTAACCGCCGGATTACCGCGTATACGGAAATGCGTCTGACCGGCCCGGCCGCAGGGCATAAATGGATGAAAACCAAAGCCGATCCATCGGGTCGCAAACCGCTGGGTACGTTCAACAACTGCGCCAATGGGCAGACGCCTTGGGGCACCTACCTGACCTGTGAAGAGAATTTTGATGACTTCTTCGGCACCAGCGCAGACGACGTTACACTGACTGACGATCAGACACGTTATGGCATCGCTGCGAAACCCAGTGGGTATCAGTGGGAAACGGCAGATGAACGCTTTGACGTCGCTAAGCATCCGAATGAAGCCAACCGTTTTGGCTGGGTGGTGGAAATTGATCCAAATGATCCTAAGTCGACACCAATGAAACGCACGGCACTGGGCCGTTTCAAACACGAAAATGCCGCGTTGGTGGTGAATGCCGATGGGCATGTGGTCGTGTATCTGGGAGATGATGAGCGCGGTGAGCACCTGTACAAGTTTGTGTCAAAAGAACGTTATCGCCCGGGCAAAGATGCCCAAAACCGTAAGTTGCTTGAAGAGGGCACCTTATATGTCGCCAAATTCGACATCGATGGTACGGAGTTAAAAGGCAAAGGACAATGGATCGAGCTGACGCTGGGTAAAAATGGTCTGACCCCAGAGAACGGTTTCCACGATCAAGCGGAAGTGCTGATTTTTGCCCGTCGCGCGGCCACTTTGGTGGGCGCAACGACCATGGATCGCCCGGAATGGGTGGCGGTGCATCCGGATGAAAAGCACGTTTTCTGTACACTGACCAACAACAAACATCGTGGCGTGAAGGACGGCCAACCCGTGGGTGGCCCTAACCCACGCGCAGAAAACCATTATGGTCAGATCCTGCGCTGGATGCCGACCAGTGGCGATCACACCCATCAGGAGTTTGACTGGGACCTGTATCTGATTGCCGGTAACCCGACGGTGCACAGTGGCGATTTGTACGCAGGCAGTGACAATATCAATGCAGGCAATATGTTTAACAGCCCGGACGGCATCGGCTTTGACCAAGCTGGACGCCTGTGGATTCAGACTGACGGCAATTACTCCAATCAGGGAGACTTTGACGGCCAGGGTAACAACCAGATGTTGTGTGGTGACCCGCAGACCGGCGAAGTACGCCGTTTTCTGACCGGGCCGGTTGCCTGTGAAATCACCGGTTTGACGTTCAGCCCGGATTACAAAACCATGTTTGTCGGAGTGCAGCACCCGGGAGAAGACGGCGCGCCGTCGCACTTCCCTTATGGTGGAAACAGCAAGCCGCGTTCAACCATCATGATGATCACCCGTGACGATGGCGGTGTGATCGGCGCATAACAGCAATGTATCGGGAGAAAGCAAAGGGAGCGGTCGCTCCCTTTTTTCATTTCGGCCGTTTGCCTAAGGAGCGCCGGGACTCGGTTTGTTGACATTGAGGTTACACTTCTGCGCTGATTGGCGCTACGATGAGCTCATCTTTCACCCAATTTTAATTACCGATGTCCGCTGCACGTGTACTGCTCCCCCTGATTGTTCTGATGGCGCCGCCGCAGATTCACGCCGCCGATGCACCGTTGCAACAATGGCAGCGCTTCTATCAGCAGGCGCTGGTGTTGCCGGCGATAAGTGAGGTGGCTGCGTATCAACTGGGGGACTATGCTGACGATGTGTTATCCAGTGACAGCCAGTACCCGGACTTTTCACGTTTCGACTGGCCGATGATTGAACGTCTCCATCAGCTGGCACAAACCTGTCAGTCCACCGAACCGTGGCCCGCGATCTTGAGCCGTGCGGTTGAATTTGAGCGGGCACTGTGCCGCAAAACGCCGCTAACCGAAGAATGGTTTCGCTCCCCGGACTGGCGCCATCCCGCCGGTGGCAGTTATGCTGAGCGCTATTTAGCGCGTTTGAAGCCGGATGAGCAGGCCACTTTTGCAGCCCGGCACGTCGGACAACTGACGCTGGCCAGCGTCCGCCATCCTTTGCATCATTTATGGCAAGACCCCGGACGTGAAGGCGTTGATGCACTGCTGCGCGGATATCGCGCCTATCTGGCGCCGTCGCAACAATTGTGGCTGAGCAGTGACGACGGGTGGCGTGCAGTGCATGCCGAAGACTGGCGACCTCTGGCAGACCAACTCGGGTTGAAGCTCAGCCGCGCTCAGTCCGGGTGTGACTACCGCTATGGCAACTTGTGTCTGACTCAGGTGAGTACGGAGGTCATATGGTTGTCGGCAGCGCTGAGTGTCAGTCTGGCGCTGGTGGCTTTATTGCTGCTGCGTGCGTTGTGGGTGCGTTACCAACATATTCGCGAGCGGCGTTTTGTGTTGCAACTGCTCACTCATGAGCTGCGTACGCCGATCGCCAGCCTCGGTTTGACGGTAGACGCGCTGCGTGAACAATTTGACACTATGTCGGCCGAAGGGCAGGAGGCGCTTTGGCGTCTGATGGCGGATCATCAGCGCTTAGCGCAGTTGGCTGATACCAGCCGTGGTTATCTCAGCCCGGAGGACGATGACGCGTTCAGGTGTCATGAAGCCTGGCTGTCAGACTTTTTCGACCACTGCCTGCAAGGCTATCCGGTCGACCTGCACATTGAGCAGGACATGCAGGTGTCCTTGCCGTATTACTGGTTGGGGTTATGTGTGGTTAACTTGGTGAAAAATGCACTACAGCATGGCGCCGAGCCAGTGCGAGTGGACGTGTCGGTGTTGCGAACGCTGCGAATTGAAGTCTCTGACTGTGGGGACTTCGCACCCAAATGGCGACGTTTGTGGCGCCGCCGTCCCGTGACGTCTGACAACATGGGGGTGGGCTTGCAGTTAGTCAAGCGGCTGATGATCCGTATGGGCGGACAACTGACGGTCCGTCGCCGTCCGACCCGTTGTATTCTGGAACTACCGTTATGAAAACGATTCTGTTGATTGAAGACGATAACCTGCTGGGAGCTGGTCTGCATGACTATCTGATCCGGCAGGGATATAAGTGCCAGTGGTTAACGGGCAGCGAAAACGTCGACCAGCACTGGTATGGTGCGGATCTGGTGATCCTGGATCGTCAATTGAGAGACGGCGATAGTTTGCGCCTGCTGCCGCACTGGCTGATGCGCAAAGCCGTGCCGGTGATCATCCTGACGGCCCGGGTGGAGGTCGGTCAGCGCGTTGAAGGGCTACAGGCCGGTGCCAATGATTACGTGCTCAAACCGTTTGCCCATGAAGAGCTGCTGGCGCGCATACAAGTGCAACTGCGCTCGGTAGGCAGCAGCCAGATTCGTTACGCGGATCTGGAAGTGGATGTGGCGCGCCGCGCTGTGATGCAAGCCGGTCAGGCGGTGACTCTCAAACCGAAAGAGTTTCAGTTGCTGGTGCTGCTGCTCCAGAATCCCGATCGCGTCTATCACCGTGATGAATTGCTGAATAAAATTTGGGGCTATCAGAGTTTTCCAACCACGCGAACCGTCGATAATCACATTCTGCATCTGAGACAAAAATTGCCCGGTTTGGCCATTGAGACGTTGCGTGGGGTCGGCTACCGTCTGAGAGGAGCAGAACAATGAAACGTATTGCGCTTGTCGGATTGCTGATGTGGTCAGCCCCGCACTCCCTTGCCGCGGCGTCAGAGGCTTGGTTCGCCCCCACGCAGCTGCGAAATACCTACCAGCAGTTGGCGCAGGGACATCCGCTGCTAGCCTGGCATGAACTCAGCCTGGCGCTGCAGTCACACTCAATCGATGAGCAGCATTGGCTGGCGGTGAAGAAGGTCATCCTGTCACGTACTCAGTGCGGTCAGGCGCTGCCATTGTCACTGTCTGTGCCAGCCGCTGTCACGGTATCGTTCATCGATAAAACCAACCAGAGTTTTCGCGGCCATCAGGTCAAAATTGCCGTGGAATTGTTGCGTCGGCCCGTCATGATCATACTGCGCGATCCACAAGGCAACGTGTTGCTTGAGCATGCATTCGAGCCTGTGGGCAGTGGGTCGTGGGAGCAGGACTATCTGGAAGCAGAAAGTGCAGAATTGCTGGCGCCGTTTGCTTCGGGGCTCTATGCTCTGACGATCGATGGGCGTAGTGTGCCGCTGGTGATTGCTGCCTCCGAGTCTTCCCATTGGGCCGAGTCCGATGTTCGAGATCCACAACGTGTGTCACTGAATCTGCCATCGACCACCTCCAGTTGTGCCCCCGCTCAGGCCCAATGGCAGTATTTTGATCGCCAGTTCGAATTACTTGATGCCCAGCCTGTCGCCGCTGATACGGAAAATGTGTTTCCTCCCGCACCCCAGCAGGCGCGCTGGCAAAGTGTCAGTGTGATGCAGAGCGAGTACCAGGGCTCGATTCGCATTCATCGGGTTCAGCGCCTGACTCAGCCGGTGAACTGAGTTCGTAAGAAAGACATATAGGTGACATTGGTGATCCGCAGTGCCGCTTTAATCAGGCGGTTCATAACGCGGAGAACCCGATGAAAATTCAAATTTTACTCGCTGGGGTACTGGCCTTAACCATTGCCTTACCAACGAAAGCGCTGACGCTCAGCCGTGCTCAGCAAACCTGGCATATTGACCCGGCAACGCTGGCCATCAGCGTACAGACTTCAGATGCGCTTCTCTTGGTCAATCAGGATGCGCTCAGCATCAATGATACTCCTCAACAGGCTGACATGCTGAGCCAAAGCGCGACTCAGGCGGAGTGGCGGTTGCTGCCTAGTGGAGTGCGGGTGTCAGCGACACTGGAACACGCGCTGCAACTGAGTTTCAGTTGGCCACAGGATCGCGCAGTCGCGCGTGCGCAGCCCGTTTCGCTGAACTGGTTTGAGCTGGCTCAGCAACAGAGCCAAACACTGCTGCTGCCACTGGATGAAGGCATGCGTATTCCCATCCGCCATGCTGGCTGGGCGCGCTATCTTATCGAGCATCATTCTGGGTCAAACACCACCCAGGATCTGAAGATGCCGTTCTGGAGTGTTCAGCAGGGCGCACGGTTTATCAGTTATCACCTTACGCAACCGACCAATAACCAGCTGTTTTTCTCGCAGAGTGGCGGGACATTAGGGATGACTGCCAGGCATCAGTTTACGTCGCTTAATCAAACGCAGCCGTTCACGCTGGCGATCTCTCTGGGCCATCACGCACTCGACGGTGCCAAGGCGTATCGCCGCTGGCGCGACCAACAGGGACTGCGTCAGTCTCTGGCGGACAAACGGCGCGTTAATCCGCTGGTAGAAAAGCTCATTGGGGCTAGCCATGTCTACCTGTTTGGTCGTGATCTGTTGGCACAGGAAGACGTGAACGATTGGTGGGGGCTGAAAAACTGGTATTTTCGCCAGCCGATTCTGCATCCGTCTGAAACCGTCCGCCAAGAGTTGACCGATCGGAAACACGAACAACAGTGGATGAGTGCTTATCATCGCCGCTTGCTGGTGGCTGATATCAATCAGGCGCTTAACCGTATGATATCACCGGCGGATAACGGTACAGTCCGGGAACAGTATCTGACAGCGCAGCAGCGTAAACAGTGGCTCACTGAGCAAGCTGGCGTTTATCTTCATCCGCCATCAAGCTGGGGGCAGGGGCTGTCATCGAAGATGGTTACGACGCTGCAACAAGCCGGACTTAACCAACTCTGGATTGGGTTGGATAACTGGATGCCGGCGTTTTATCAGCCACAGGTCGTCGATCAGATGAAACAGGCGGGTTATCTGCTCGGTGTGTACGATTCGTATAATACCGCGATAGACAAAGGCGTGAATGACAGCTGGCTGACCGCCCAACTGCCGGACGAAATGCGCCGAGAGTGCGCGATTGAAATAGCGGACGGCAGCAAAAAGACCGGGTTTCGCGGCCATGGTTTTTACCTTAATCCTGCCTGCAGGATGGATTACGTACAAAACCGGGTGCGTGAGGTGCTGCGCTATGGACGTTTCAACAGTTTGTTCCTCGATGTGGATGCCACGGCCATGGCCCGGGAAGATTACCACGCCAAAAGCAGTGAAAGCGCGATGTTGCAGGCGTTTAACCAGCGGATGACGACATTGGCGACGAACGAACCGGTGGTCCTGGGCTCTGAAGATGGCAACGCCCTGACGACGACGGGAATTGTGTTTGCGCACGGGATGGAAACGGTGGGCTTTGGCTGGCGGGATCCGGCGATGACCACGCAGCGCCAGTCGCCCTATTTTTTAGGAGCCTGGTATCCGGATGAGAAACCCGATTTCTTTTTTAAGTCAGCGCGGGTCAAGCCGATGTACCGTGAGCTGCTGTTTGCCCCTCAGTTCAAAGTGCCCCTGTATCAGGCAGTGTTCCATGACGAGGTGATCAACTCTCATCACTGGCATACTGACAGCCTCAAGTTTTCCGATGTCAAAACCGTACGGGATCTGCAAACGATGCTGTACAACACGCCAGCAATGGTGCATCTAAGTCGTGACGAGGCGAGTGCCCCAGATTCTCCGCGCATTCGTCAATTACAGCACTATCAGCAAATATTCGCGCCGCTGCATCAGGTGTTATGGGATAAGGCGTTGGTCGATTTTGTGTGGCTGGACACGTCTGGTCAGGTACAACAAACCCGCTTTAGTGATGGCTCGCAACTGACGGCCAACTTCTCAGCTAAGGCGTACGAGCTGGACTCGGGTGAGGTGTTGCCTGGTGGCACACTGTTGGCGCAACTGAGTAATGGCAAAACGTTGCGCTGGCGCAGTTTGCCGCTGACCGTGCCACCCCATAAAACTGGGTAAGAGGAGCACACGTCTCCTCCTGCCTCTGCTTACCCTGTTTACAGGGTGTAGCTGTCGCCGTCATCCGGCACCAGAATCTTCTGTTGCAACTGATGCGACGTAACAAACTCGCGCAATTCTTCGCGGC
This sequence comes from Vibrio sp. V39_P1S14PM300, assembly GCF_009904765.1. Lineage (NCBI taxonomy): Bacteria > Pseudomonadati > Pseudomonadota > Gammaproteobacteria > Vibrionales > Vibrionaceae > Vibrio > Vibrio sp. V39_P1S14PM300. Next base: position 3,192 of record NZ_WXWP01000006.1, on the reverse strand, counting down.
TGAGTACGGCGTGGTTTACCGCTTCCATATGTGTGGCAATAATGGTGGCCTCAGGTGCCGCGCGATGGGCGGTTAAGGTATCTTGCTTGCCCATAATAATCGCGCCAAGCCCCGGAATTTGCGCATCGCCCGCATTGAGAATGATCACCTGAGGTTGATACCGTGCAATGGCGTGCTCGACGTCTGAGTTCCAGACGGTATCGCCAGCGAGGTAGGTGGTTTTTTCGCTTGGGTGACGAAACACCACGCCACTCACCTGGCCGAGGCGCTCACCAAGCAGCGCCATGGTGGCGTCGGAGCCGTGCTGACCAGTCGTGATCGACAAAGTGACCTCTCCGAAGCGGGTTTGCTCCCCTAAAATCGACACGTTGCGAAAACCGGCATTCCGCACCAACTCGGCATCCGCGTCATGCTGTACCAATAGCGGCATGTCTTTGGGAACAGACTGAATCGCAGCCTCATCCCAATGATCGGCATGCGTGTGCGTGAGAATAATCGCATCAACGTCCAGAATCTGTGCGCTGTCCATCGGCAGCGGCACCGTCGGCCAACGAATGTGACTGTTGAGTGTGCCTTCAAAGCCGGGATAGGCATCTTTATCCGCCAGCACGGGATCTACCAGAAAACGTTGTCCGGCGTATTCAATCTGAACGGTGGCATTGCGTACTTGGGTGAATTTCATCATGGCTTCCTCTTGTTAACTTAACGCCATTATCCTGAGTCACGGCGCTGTTAAATATTGTCCCAAAGGACATTGTTGATATAAATCGGGACAAAGTTGCTATACTGATCGGCACCAGAACTCACCCGAGAAAGCCAATGCTTGTTACCGACACGACACCGGAACCTCCACGCTCACTGCCTAAGGTTGCCATTGTGGCCTTCAACCATTTCAGCCCGTTTCACTTTTCTGTCCCGGCCATCATTTTTGGTCGCAGCAGTGTACGAGAGCCGTTATTTGAACTGTCAATTGTGGCCGGAGAAGACGGACCGATTGGTTCGGATATTGGTATGGCGCTCACCCGTTTAGACGCACTGGAAACACTGCAACACGCAGACGTGATCATCATCCCATATTGGCGCAGCCACACTGAACGACCTAATCCGGTGCTGCTGGACGCTCTGGTAGACGCCCATCGACGCGGCGCGATGTTGATAGGGTTGTGTCTGGGTGCCTATGTGCTCGCCTATGCGGGGCTGTTGAACGGCAAAAAAGCGTCGACGCACTGGGAAGTGGAGCAGGATTTTGCCCGTCGCTTTCCTCAGGTGCACCTCGACACCAACTCATTGTATGTTGAAAGTGAGCGTTTGATTACGTCGGCAGGCACTGCTGCCGGATTGGATTGCTGTTTGTATGTGTTACGCAAATTCTATGGCAGCGCTGTGGCAAATAAAGTGGCTCGACGTATGGTGATCCCGCCGCACCGGGATGGGGGACAGGCGCAGTTTATTGAGCGTCCGATCCCGGAGAAAACCGCAGACGTCCGAATCAACCAACTGTTGAGCCGTTTACGCCAGGACATTCAGCAGGCGCACAGTCTGGATGCGTTGGCCGAATCGGTGATGATGACCCGGCGGACTTTTACCCGCCAGTTCCAGAAAGCCACCGGAATGTCAGTGGGACAATGGTTGACGGCTGAGCGTCTGCATCTGGCGCAGGAACTGTTGGAGTCGACGGATCTGACGATTGAACGTATTGCCGACAAAATCGGCTTCAGTTCAGTGATTGCGTTTCGCGATAAGTTTAAACAGCGCTTTGCTGTCACCCCTAAAGAGTGGCGCCGCACGTTTCAGAGCGAGGGAGTGCACGTCAACTAGGAGGATGAGTAGGAGACTTTGCCGCGCAGCGATTTGGTCGCGCCAGTGCGTTTTTTCGCGTCCACCCGTTTGCGCTGTGAGCTCCGGGTTGGTTTGGTCGGTTTACGTTTCTTCTCCACTACCATGGCTGACAAGATCAGAGTTCTGAGGCGATTCAGCGCATCTTCGCGGTTTTGTTCCTGAGTACGGAACGTTTGTGCCTTGATCACGATGACGCCGTCTTTGGTGATCCGTGAATCAGACAAGGCGAGCAATTTCTCCTTGTAAATCGCGGGCAGCGTCGAGCGCTGGATGTCAAAGCGCAGATGGATGGCACTGGACACCTTGTTGACGTTCTGGCCGCCACTGCCCATGGCGCGGATGGCGGACAGTTCGATCTCCCAGTCGGCCAGTTCAACGGTGTTGGATATCTTAAGCATAAGCCTGCTGTTGGTCGTGTGTTCTGTGGTTATTCTAATCAAGCCAACGCCAAGTTGCGAGTGGCGATCAGTGGGGCGTACAGGTTACTCGCTGTAAGCGATGGTTTGTTTCAGCACGTCGAGAACGGTGTGAAAACGTGCCGGCAGTGCGCGGTGGCGTTTTTTCACCAGATACAAAGTTTCCTGTACCGCCTGAGGCGCCTGATAAACGTCCAACTGCTTGCGGGCAGAGAAGCTGTTCAACGCACTTTTTGGTAGAACCGTAAAGCCAATGCCTTTCGCGACTGGCACGAGGATCTGGCTGAGTTGATTGATGTAGCCCGAGGTTGGGATAGTGTCAATATTCATTGCGGTCAGTTCCGGGTCACCGCAATGGCTAAAGTAGAGCGACAGATAGTGCGCCGCATCGGGGTGGCGGATAAGCCCCAAGTCCTGCAGAGATTGAGCGGCGTGGCTTGCGAACTCGGTGTTGGCCGGAACGATCAGGCACAAAGGCTCGTGGCCAAGCACATCGACATCGAACAGCGCCGGATTGGGTAAATGAGTCACAATGCCGAGGTCGATCTCTCCTTGTTGCACGGCGTTGAGAATCCGTTGATTGGGCGCGGCTTCGACGTGTGGAATCAGTTGAGGATATTTACATTGTAAATCCAGCAGTAGCGGGTAAATCTGTAATGCCAGTGAACCGGAACACGCGAGGGTAAAGTCTCCACGAAATGGATCGTCAAAACTGAGGTTGTCGAGTAAGGCCGCTTCCTGCTGTTGACACCGTTTTGCGTAGGCGTACACCAGGCGACCCTGCTCGGTCGGTTGGAAACTTTTCTTGTCACGGAGAATCAGGGCGTGGCCACAGGCGTCTTCCAGTTTACGGATGTGCTGGCTGACTCCGGGTTGAGTCATGTAAAGCTTCTCGGCCGTTTTAGTGAAATGGCCCACGTCAAGCAGGGTGACGAAC
>NZ_WXWP01000172.1:0-12947 GCF_009904765.1 Vibrio sp. V39_P1S14PM300 | reverse complement strand
AAACTATACTGATACAATCTACATCAATATTGCGAATTTATCGCCAATTAGTTCAGTACTAAACTGCAATGGTTGTTCAGAAACTGATATGAATTGAAAAGAGTGAGGAGAACGCAATGAAAGTAGCAGTATTGGGTGCATCAGGTTGGATTGGCGGTCACATTGTGGCAGAAGCCGTTGCTCGTGGTCATCAGGTGGTGGCATTGGTTCGTGATACGAGCAAAGTGACCCGAGATGATGTGGAAGTCCGTGAGTTCGATTTGCTGGCTGAAGGTGCCGATTTGGCAAAAGCGGTTGAGGGCGTAGACGCGGTCATTTCAGCCATTGGTGGTCGCGCTGCCGGCAATCACGACATCGTGGTTCGAACCGCAGAGACACTGTTGCAAGCTTTGCCTCAACACGGGGTAAACCGCCTCCTTTGGGTCGGAGGTGCCGGCTCTCTGGAAGTTGCACCGGGCGTGGCTCTGATCAGCCTGCCAGACTTTCCTGAAGCATACAAACCAGAAGCAGAAGTGATGGGTCAGGCATTGGCCGTGTTCCGTGCCAGCGACAGTACCTTGAACTGGACCTTTGTCAGCCCGGCGGCTGAGATATTCCCCGGCGAGAAACAAGCACCTTACCGCGTGGGCGGTGATCAACTGCTGAGCGATGAAGAGGGCAACAGCCGAATTTCCGTCAGTGACTACGCCGTGGCTATGATAGATGAACTTGAACGATCGCAGTACCCGCAACAGCGCATCGGAGTCGCATACTAAGAGATGCACGAAAAACCCGCCATCGGCGGGTTTTTGCTATTGGTTGACAGCTGATTACTGTTGCTTGGCGTATTCGATCAACATCGGTAATACATACACCCAGGCGACGTAACCAGCGGCAACGACCAGTGCGGTCCAGACGATAAAGGACAGCAACTTACTTTTGGCCAGGTGGTGCAATGGGTCGGGCTCACCACAACCTGGGCAGGTATGTGCACGTTTCGAAATCTGCTTTTCACAGACGGGACAAGGGATTAAGGGCATGACCGGATTCCTGAAAATTTTGAACCCGCAAAGGATATGTGCCTCGCTTTGGTTATGCAATGGCATTCCTAATGAAAACGCCGTGCGGGATAACAAAATCGCGAATCGGCTCACGTGTCTCTGAGCAAAAAAACACCGCCAACCACGAAGAGTTGGCTTTAGGTGTTACTGAATAAACCAGGAAATGAAGATCAGGGCGCCGAACAAACCCATGGCAATCAGCGCCGGTTTGCCGCCTTCCGCAGTGTACGTTCCCGAAGCGGGCCAGGTGTTCAAAGCCGGGCTGGTTTGTCGGTGTGCGCTTTGCCAGACACCACGATGGCACCCATCACCAGGCTGAAAGCACTGTAACAAAGCTGAGGCGACAGCTGGATTTCCAGGTTCAGCAACAGCTTGTGCAGCAGGTCACCAATGCCAATGGTGTAGGCGATCAGCATGTACACCAACAACAGGTAGAACAGGGTATTGATAATGTGTTGGCCTTTGCGGCCCAGCGTCAGATAGGCCACGCTGCTCATTCCGCTGTTGTCGCGGGTTTTGGTGCAGTCTTCGGCCAGCAGTAGGGACGCATAGGTGGTACCGGCAAATATGGTCAGCATTAGTATCAGGCTAACGACGAAGCCAAATTGAGCCAGCACCATTGGAATAGCCAGCATACCGGCGCCTAAGGCAGTTCCTGACAGAATTAAAGCGCTGCCGACCAATTTCATAGTCAAATCGAATGTCTTCTTGAGGGCAGTTAGGTGAGCGATTCGACAGGGTGTGAATCGGGGGCGGCAAGAGTAACAAAATATGTCCGGAAGTAGGGAGTGAATTGTGCCGTTTGGGTCCGATTCTGACCGCAGCTTTCATTTTTATCAAACGCGTGAAAACAAAAAAGCCAGTCATCAAACTGGCTTTTGGTTCAAGGTAGAAAAGTTATCAGCCGTTTATTGCTCGGACTTTGCCTTGCTTGAGGTCATGCAGAACCTGAGACTTCGGTCCGTCGGCAATCACGAAGCCTTTTTCCATCACGATCACTCGGTCAACAATGTCCAGCATCGAGGTTTTGTGCGTAATCAGAATCAGGGTCTCGTCTGAGCTAAGCTGACTGAGTTGATGTTTGATGTGCATTTCAGAGCGGTTATCCATTGCACTGGTCGGCTCGTCCATCAGCAGTACAGGCGGGCGTCCCAGCAGAGCACGAGCAATGGCTACCGACTGGCGCTGACCACCAGAGAGCAACAGACCCCCTTCACCGACCTGGCGCTCCAGACCTGCGGGATCTTGTTGCGTGAATACGGTGACACCTGCGCGATTCGCTGCATCCATGACGTCGCGGTCGTCAGCCAGTGGACGGCCGAGAGTAATGTTGTCGCGAATCGAACCGTAGAACAGGTTAGAGTCCTGAGGAACACAACCTATATTGCGGCGGATGTCGATGTGATGCAGCTGTTCGATGTCGGTATCATCAATACGAACATGGCCTTCTGTCGGTTTGTACAGACCCATGATCAACCGCTCCAGTGTGGTTTTTCCTGAACCGATCCGACCAATGATGGCGACTTTTTCGCCTGGATTGATGGTCAGACTGAGATCGCGGATCGACGCTACCGGAGAATCTGGGTAATGGAAAGTGACTTTATCCAGTTCGATCTTGCCGTGCACAATCGGACGGTGAATGTAGCGTTTGCCTTCTTCCTGCTCATCCGGCATCGACATGACCTGTTCAATGATGGTCATGGACGATTTGGCCTGATTGTAACGTGTCGAAAGCAGAGACAACTGGACCATTGGGCCAATCGCCCGGCCGCTCAGCATGGTCGCGGCAATGAGCCCGCCCATGGTCAGGTCGCCTTCCGCTATCAGATACACACCGAGAATGATCATGCCGACGTTGGACGCCTGCTGCACAAACCCTGCGGTATTCTGAATACCATCGGTGATGCGGCGGCTTTTGATGTTCCAGTTTGCCATGTGCGCTACCGCTTCTTCCCAGCGGAACTGGAACTGGCTTTGCGCACCAAACAGTTTCACCGTTTCCAGCCCGGCGAGACTCTCAATCAAGTTGGCGTATTTCTGTGATGCCAGGCGTGAACCTTCCTCGATGGTCCGGCGCAGCGGGCCCTGGATCAGCAGGGAGTAAATCACCAGGATCGCGACCCCGACGATCGGCACCAGGACCAGACTACCGGCCATCATCCAAATCAAGAACAGGAACAACAGTGCAAATGGCAGGTCGATCAGCGATGAAATGGTCGCTGAGGTGAAGAATTCACGGATTGATTCAAACTCTTGCAGATGACGGGCAAACGCGCCAACCGAAGGGGGCTTGGACTCCATTCTAATCCCCATCACTTTGCTGAACAGTTTGGATGAGATCAAAATGTCGGACTTCTTACCGGCCACATCAATGAAGTAGCTGCGCAGCAACTTGAGGGACAGATCAAATAAGAAGATAACGAAAATACCGCTGGCGAGTACCCACAAGGTCTCAAAGGCCAGATTCGGGACCACCTTGTCGTACACCAAACGGGTAAACATGGGCGCTGCGATGGCAAACAGGTTGATCAGGATCGAAGCGATCAGCACATCACGGTAAATGTTTTTCGATTGCCAGATGGTGCTCCAGAACCAGTGACCATCACGGGTTTTGAGCACTTCCGGGGAGCGTTCGTCGTATCGAAACTGCTTTTTGACCAGAAAGTAGCGACCAATGTATAGCTCTTCCAGTTCACTGAGAGGAATGGACACCGGCATTAAACCGGATTCACCGGTCACGATTTCCGCTTCTTGCGTGTCGCGGTTGATGCTGTTCAGTACGCAGGCATCGCCGCCTTTCAGCAGCAAGACAGCCGGCAGAATCAGATGGGAGATCTCGGTCAGGCCAGAGCGGTTTTCTTTGGCCACCAGTCCCGCCCGCTCGGCGGAGCGGGGGAAGAGGAACGGGGTTAATTTGCCATCCGCGAGCGGTAAGCCATTTATCAGCGCTTCTGGTGAATTCGCTAACCCGTAGTAACGGCTGACGTAGATGAGCGAAGTTAATAGCGGATCTTGCATGCACAACGACCTTTTTGTTTATTTATCGACGATGAAGCCCTGGAAGACATCAATAAAGTGCTCCGACAGGAAGTCGAGCTGAGTTTGCGTTTCGACCCGAGACGCAATGGTGGTGATGCCCAGGTTGTGCGCCGTCCGCGAAATCGACGTCAGGGTAAACTTCTGTTTCTCATCATCCAAATGGTGCGTGAACAGATAGTCCAGTTTCACATAAGCAGGACGGAACTCATTCACGTAATCGAGTGACTGGAAGTTACGGCCGTAGTTATCGACACCAAAATCTGCGCCGGCAGCACGGACCGCATTACAGAACAGGGCGGTGTGGTGCGGCGTGTTAATGAAGCAACTTTCTGGAATCTCAAAGTGCAGTTTCTCGGCCAGAGATTTGTGGCGGTTAAGAATCTGAGTGATCCAGCGGATAAAGCTTGGCTGCGAAATACTGCTCTGAGCGATGTTGATGGCGATGGAGTCCTGGATCTCACCGCTGCTGAGTTTCTCGATCATAGTCTCGATCACGTACTGGTCGAAAATATGGCTGGTTTGAAGCTGCTCCAGTGCGTACAGATACTGGTTGGCACTGTAGCGTACGCCATCGTGTTCGATGGCCGAAAAGACTTCGCGGTGATATGTCTGACCGGCGCTGTTGTTGGCTGACTGCAGGCGGAAGGTGATCCAGTCGTTGTGAATCGCTTCTTCTACCAGAGCTTTCCACTGCTGTTTGCCCATCAGGTTCTGATTGTTTTCATGCGACACGTAACCGTAATGCAGATCCGGATTGGCTTTGGCACTGGCCAGCGCATTGTCGAGCAGCGTCAGGATCTCGCTTGGTGACTTGCGGGTTTCGTTGTGTACTACCCCGAGGGAGACTTCCGCAGAGGCGGTGCCGGTTGGATCGGCGTCGATGTCCTGCACAAAGTTGACGATACCGTCGGCAGTGACTTTCAGTTCTTCCTCATCCATGTTCGGGAAAATAAAGCCGAACTCGTGGCTGGAGATACGGGCTATGGTGACGTCTTGGGCATTGATGGACACCTTGAGGTGGTCGGCCAGTTCGCGCACCATACCGTCGCCGGCTTCATACCCGTCTTCTTCATACAACTCTTTGATGAAACTGGCTTCCAGGATCACTACGCCACCAATGGCACTCTCGCTTAACCATGAGTTCAACTGACTCATGTAGTACGCGCGGTTACCCAACTGAGAAACAGGGTCGATGTAGGCCCGTTCACGCAGTTGCTGAGCTTCTTTCGCCTGGGCTTTGAAGGCTTTTTCAACCTGAGCCGACATGCTGTTGATGCCATCGACAACGTAGGTTAAATCCTTGGTGTTTGGACGTGGTAGCGGATCCCCAAACTGGTTGCGCGCCACCTGTTCCATCTTTCTTACTATCAGTGTCAGTGGGCGCAGTGCACGTTTGAGGATAAAGGCAATCGACACCAACCCAATCAGGAAAATGGTTCCGAAGGCGACAACCAGTCGCTCAAAGGCTTTCCACAACTGGGCGTAGGCGTCCCCAGGGTGGCTGACAATTTCAACTTCGGCCAATTGCATCCAACCACTGGTGACAACCCGGCTGTCTTGGATTTTTTCAAACAAATGCAGGTTGGTGAACCATTCTGGAACCCCGTTAGGCTGCACTGGATAGGAACGCAGAATTTCTTCACCGTTATCGAGAAACGTGAGTCGAACAATGGAGTAGCTGCTGCCATCAAACAGGGCGTTGATCACCGATTCCACGGCGACCTGATCTTTGTCCTGCAGATACGGCGCCAGAGCAAGGCCAACCGTGTTGATGGTGTTGTTGACCTCTGAGCGTTGTTGCTGCTCTAGATTATTACGCGTGGTATTAAATTCGATGATAAACACCGAAGTCATCAACAGTAAGAACACTGCTATCATACCGGCGACAAGTTGTTTATATAACGTCATATTGCCTACTCATCGTAACTTACAATTGGTTTGTTTAATTTGATTGAACGTTCTCTGGCCCGCAGATCATTCCACAGACTGAGGCGCGATGCTTTACCGGCCAACTGGCCGCTGTTGGATTTCATCAGCCACAGGTTTTGACCATTAAAGCTGTAGATAGGCAGCAGATCACGGCGAGTGGACGCCGGTTTAATCTCCGGGTTGATGTTGTCCAAAATTAACGGTTCGGCGCTGGGCGTTGCGTAGTACGCCAGCACCATGTGAAACTGATTCAGTTCTATTGCCTTAACGTAGATCAGGCGCAGCTTGCGGTCTGGGACCCCCAGCTCTCGGAGGGAAAAGTACTTGGCGATGGTGAAGTCTTCGCAATCTCCGGCATTGCTGCCAAGAAATTCCAGCGGCGTGGCCCAGTAGTCTTTTTTCCCCCACAGTTTGATGTCGTCCACAAAATACAGTTGGTTAAAAAAGCGATTAACTTCCGTGAGTTGGTCTCGCTCGGATAAACTACGATAAGCGGCGAGCTCTGTCCGCCAGGTCTGTACTCGTGTTGCTGCCCTTTCGCCGTAGGTTTTACGCACCGAATTTACCCACTGCTGCTCTTTGGTATTCAGAGCAACCGTGGTAAATGAGGTTGCAACCAGCAACAACGCTGGCAGCCAATACTTCTTCAATTTGGGCTAGCTCCTGTTGCCTGATTCGTGTTTCGCGTCGCCATCTGCCCGGCTACTCTTTTAGCGCGTTGTCTTTCGCGCCCAGAATAGGTTTAAGCAGATAATTCATGACGGTGCGTTTGCCTGTGATGATATCCACCGTGGATGTCATCCCCGGGATGATGGGCAAGTCTTCCTCTTTACCCAGTGAGGTCTGGTTGGTGCGTACGCGCACCATGTAGAAACTGTTGCCTTCTTCGTCCTGAGTCGTATCAGCGCTGATGTACTCCAGTGTGCCTTCCAGACCACCGTATTTGGTGAAGTCATACGCGCTGAATTTGACGATCGCGGGCAAATCCGGGCGCAGGAAGGCAATGTCCTGCGGTGCGATTTTTGCCTCGACCAGTAAGGTGTCTTCGGTCGGAACGATTTCGACGATGTCCATACCTGGTTGAATAACACCACCGACGGTGTTGACGTACAGGGTTTTTACCGTCCCGGTTACCGGTGACATAATGACGGTACGGTTAACGCGGTCTTCCAGGCCGACCGCAGACTCGGTCATGGCTGACAGGCGATCCTGAGCGTCATTGAGTTTTTGTTGTTGTTCGGAGCGGAAATTTTGCGCGGCGTCGATGCGGCTGAGCATCGATTCGCGCACAGCGGCTTTCAGTACTGGGATTTTCAGTTCACTGGAGGTGAGCTCTCGACGGGTATCGTTAACCTGGCGTTGCAGCTTCAGTAGCTCGACGCGAGGTACGACACCTTCTTCAGCCAGTGGTCTGGTGATATCCAGTTCTTTCTTGGCGAAGTGATAGCTGTCACGCAGGTTACGCACCCGGGCTTCAATCTCCACCAAATCCTGGCGACGCTGACTGATCTGTTCGTCAATCACCGACAGTTGGTTGCGCAGATTATTCAGATCCTGACGGTATGCTGCACGCTGGCGAGCGACCAGTTGCGGCTGTTTATCTTTCAGATCGTCCGGGAATTCCAGTTTGCTGTAATCCAGTTGTACGTTCTGTTTCCAGTCTTTTTCATCAAAGTCGTCGTCGATCACCACGCTGTTGAGTGAGGCAGACAGCTGCAATACGTTGGCGGTCAGGTTGGCCACCTGCTGTTCGCGCTCGCGATAGTCAGAACGAAAACGAGTGTCATCGATCAGTAGCAGTTGCTGACCCTTTTTAACCAGTTGACCTTCTTTGACCAGAATTTCTTTAACCAGTCCACCTTCGAGGTTTTGTACCACCTGAATTTGAGAAGAGGGCACCACTTTGCCCTGACCGACCGTGACTTTATCAATCTCAGCCCATGACGCCCAGACTGCCGCAATGATGAAGAAGGCCACCATAACCCACAGCATGATTCGGGCGCTGTTTGGGGTGTTCAGCAGCAGCGCTGCGGTTTTATCGTCCACATAGTCGAGTTCGGTGCTGGTGAGCTTGTCGTAACTGCTCTTGCTCATCGGTGGTCCTTGTGTTGAAAGTCGGGGTTAAAACAGATTCTATTCTTTGTCCCGATAAAAGTTAAGGGCATGATATGCCAAACTAATTTCTGGGTACGTGAATCCTACACGTTGTTGTTGCTCAGGTATATGAACTTAATTTAGATGATAAAGTGCTTTTTGCCCGCACTTTTCCTCATCTGGAGCCGCGTTGACGTGAGCTGGATTACGTTCAGCGGCATTCCTGTGTCTTTCTCAGAAGGATGGGTGGCATGATCTTGAGTTCTCTGACGTATAAGCGCACAATCAGCAAAAAATCAGCAGGAGTTGCAATGGAAATCGCAGATATTCGCCGTGAGTACAACAAAGGCGGACTACGCAGAAAGGATTTGAGTCAGGATCCGATTGATCAGTTTAACTTGTGGCTGCAACAGGCCATCGAAGCGGGTCTGACGGACCCGACGGCCATGACAGTTGCGACGGTTGATGAAACCGGTCAACCTTTCCAGCGCATTGTGCTGTTGAAAAACGTTGAGAAAGACGCGTTTGTGTTTTACACCAACCTGGGCAGCCGCAAAGCGCAGCAGATTGCGCACAACAACAAAGTGAGTCTGCACTTTCCCTGGCACCCGCTCGAACGTCAGGTGCACATTACTGGGGTGGCCGAAAAACTTACCGCGGTTGAAAACATGAAATATTTCGCCTCCCGGCCAAAGGAGAGCCAACTGGCCGCCATCGCCAGCCGACAGAGTAGTCGCATTTCGGCTCGTGGCGTGCTGGAAGGAAAGTACCTGGAACTCAAAGAGAAGTTTGCGAAAGGTGAGATACCTGTGCCGAGTTTCTGGGGGGGATATCGTATCCGGCCGGTCAGTATCGAATTCTGGCAAGGCGGCGAGCATCGTCTGCACGATCGTTTCCTTTACGCTCGTGATAACGGTGAGTGGCACGTCGACCGTCTGGCGCCTTAATCCCACTCACGTTCCTCTGCCTATCAAACACCGCTCATTGAGCGGTGTTTTGGTTATTGAGCACCACAGACAGCTGGGTCTTTAACAATGTTTGCGGAATATAGGAGCCATAACCGAGCTCCAGCGCCTTATCAATCAACTGGTCTTTGCTGTGTGCCGCGAACTTCTGCCTCAGGCGGTCAACATAGCCTTCGAAGGTTTTAATCGAGATACCCATCACCGCTGAAATCTGTTTTGGCTTTTTGCCGTACAGCAGCAAAAACAGCGCCTCCGATTCGCGATTGGTCAGTGGAGCAATCGTGCGCACATGGGGATGATTGAGGGAAATCCGTTCATCGCTCTGATTGAGCCCGACCGCCCGGTAAACCCAATGGCCAACTTCAATGATGGCGGTGTCCGTCAGTTCCTGACCATAAAAAATCGTGCCTTGAATGTCGCCTTGTGCATTGAGCCAAGGCGATTTGCTGAAGATCAGCGCTCGCCAACTTCCGTCAGGAAACGGATGAATGTCGAGCACACGCAGCGACTGGCCCGTTTCGATCACGTAGCGATCCTGCTCGCGAAAATCCGCCGCGCATTTGGTGGTCGGGGCGGGCATATCAAAATCGGTGAGTCCGATGCAGTCAGCGCCGCATTGATGTCCAATCAGTTTGGCATACGCGTCATTTGCGTAGACAAAAACGGATTGAGTGTCTTTGCAGCCCCAGTATCCGGGTAACTGGTGAAAGAGCGACGCCTGTTGCGGCGTAAGGGTGGATAACACGGTTTAACTCGCACGTTACAAGATCAGCTTATGATAGCAAGTGCACAGTGTTCTGTAACCCATATGAGTGAGGATTGAGTCGTGTGGTGAACAAATAAGACAGAAAAAAGCCAGCCATAAAGGCTGGCAAACACAAGATTTATCTTGTCGACGTGTAGAAGAGGATCTATGCCCAACGTTTCCGTTGAGAATAGACGTATCAATAGATACCAAACGCAGATACTGTCATCTGAGTTCATACACAATGTAATTCTTTGTTTTATTGGGTTAAAGGGGGGATTTCCCCCTAATGGGAACTTCCGTTGTTCCGAATTGAGTTTTATGCCGCCCAGTTGTGTTGAACGAGGACACAAGTCGAAAGCATGATCAAGCTGTGTGAATGCCCCCTTTTTCGCTGTAAGGCGAAAAAAGGGGGCGTTTATGCGAGTGCGAAGTGCGGCGTTTAGCTGGGTGTGTTTGGAGCGAGTGTTACCCATACCGTGTCGTTACCATGAATGGTGATCACTCGGTTGTAGGGCTTGTAGCCCTCTTTGGTCACGCTGACTTTGTGCTGGCCGCTTGGCAGTACCACTTCGATAGGTGTACTGCCGTAACCAATGCCATTAATGGTGACTTGATCGTTGAACTGATTGGAGCGGAAGGTGACGTTTGCCCACTTTTTATCCTGCTTGTCGACACCACTTGGCACGCTGCCCTGCTGCACGCAGTAACGCTCGTCAACACCAAGTAAGGTACATGCCGCTGAGCGATCTGGTTTGGCCTGCAACTGCACCTGCATTTCCGTTGCGTACTGGTCGTTGCCTTTAAATCCGCTGCTGAGCAACTGGCTTTCCTGAATGTGAATGTTGAGCTGTACGCCTTTGAGGTTCTGCCTGGCCAGAGGCGCTTCTGTCAGGTGCTCGATCAGTTTACTGCTAAACGAATTCACCGCTTGCTGCTTGGTCAGGTACTGGCCCTGATTAGCGCATTCGCCCAAGGTCATGCTGACTGAACAGGTTGTGGTGTACGCCGTGGTTACGACTTCCTGTTGACGCAACTCTTGGGCAAGGCGGTTCACTCGTGCGGTAATGCGTTGCTCTTTGAGTACGGAGAACTCCCCTTTCAGGCGGGTTTGCTTTTGCTGAATTTGTGACAACTGTGTCTCAGCGTCCGCTATGGCCTGCTGTTTCTCTTGTTGGGCGGCCTGATTATCGTTCAGGGCAGCCCAGCTTTGTTTGTACTTACTCTGGAAAGACGTCAGTTCTGTTTCTGGATCCTCAAGCATTTTGGCGTATTGCTTATCTAACGTGGATTTTGCCAGTGTAAGTTCAGAGGCCAACTGTTGCCCTTCCCGAGCCAGAGCCGATTGCTCATTTTTCAGTTGCTGTAGGTGGTTGCTTTGTGTGCTGAGCTCAGCGGTGACGGAGTCAATCTGCGATTGTTTATCGGTCAATTGGCCATCGATGGCGCTCACCGCGTCCACATTAGGGGCGCTGTCCTGAGCCAGAATTGACGGCGATACCCATAACGGGCTGAGCGCAAGCAAAAGCGCTGGAATGCGACGTGTTCTCATAGGTCCCTGCTAGAATTTTTATCGGTTGACCCACAAAAAATGTGGAATAGACAAACTTTTGACAGCCTGAAATACCCGGCTGACTTATCTAGTGATTCTTCATCCTGAAGCATAAAACTATCACTAAAATCCATGAGTTACAGTGAGTGATTTATTAGTTCTAGTTTGATGCTCATTCCATTTTGATCCGATTAAGGAAATATGCAATAGCTGGGACGAGGAATGATCTGAGGATGAATCATTGAACACACATTGACCGTAATTTATGTGCACTTGATCATTGTTCCGGGTGAGAAATTGATGCATTTTTCACCATGTGGCAGCCCTTGTTTGTGATATGCACATAAGTGGTTATTTGATGAAAATGAGGTTTTGGCTGGCGGTCTTTGTGGTATAAGATGGCTGCTGAAAGCCCGGAAAATCGTTCCAGAATGAAAGAGCAAAATCCTATAAATTGTGAGCTGAAGCTCTCAACAGCCAAACTTTTGTCACCCCGTCCGGCGGAGCTGGTGACGTTGCCTTCTTATATGGATTGCCACGAGCACAGCTACACTCAGGTTGTGATTGGGCTCAAGGGTCAGGCTGAATTTGACGTCAATGGACGGGGCAATTACATCGGCCCTGGTCAGGGATGCGTCGTGACTTCAGGGTCGGATCACGCTTTTGGTGGAGTGATTGGTCAGTCAGACATTCTCGTCCTGAACATGCCGCTGCCTTCCAACGATGATCCGCTGATGCTGCAAAAACTGAATGAGTTGTCGCAGTCCAATGTCTATTTTCAGTTGGATGCGCAGATCCAGCGTTTGATTCAGATGCTGGTGCATGAAATGCAGGCCAGTCCGGAAGATTTATTGCTTAGCCGAGCTTGTAATGACACCGTCATTGCGCTGATGCAGCGCCATATCTCGGTTCTGGCTTCTTCGCGCAAAGATTCCCGCTTTGATTTGGAAGCCATCGACCGCTACATCGAACAGAACCTTAACCGCAGAATTACCGTAGCCCAACTGGCCGGGAGTGTATTTCTCGGGGAAAGCCAGTTTCATATGTTGTTCAAAGAGCAGATGGGGATCACGCCACATCAGTATGTGCTCGGTAAACGCATTGATATGGCCAAGGCACTGATTGAACAGGGCAATCTCAGCCTGGGTCAAATTGCTGATCTGACAGGCTTCTCTGGTCAGAGCACATTTACTCATACCTTCGCCCGTTTGCAGGGTGTCTCTCCGTCGCAGTACAAAAAGCGCTTCTCACCGACTTTCTGAGCCATTGTGGCTCAATATTCATCTCCATCGCTCCCGCCTGATGTTATTGACAACCGTCAGGTGTTTGTTCTTCCTCCAGTTTTTATTTAATTAAATGTATCTTTTTGCCCCTTATGTGTTACGTAGGCTAAATTTTACCAAATAATATATTGCTTAAATTCGTGTGATTTTGTTTTTGCTTTGTTAATAATCGTAGTTTTTAGCAAAAAGCTCGGAGTTTTTGACAAGTATTCTTCGCGGACTCAAAATACACTGCCTGCCATGATAGGAACATCCCGCGATAACGTCGGGGTGAGAGTGAGGAAAACGCATGTTTACTGC
>NZ_WXWP01000074.1:0-12985 GCF_009904765.1 Vibrio sp. V39_P1S14PM300 | reverse complement strand
AGGCAAAGAAGACGCGTAATTAAACTGGTTAAATATACAGTTTAATCTTGCATTATAAGGGCCACATTGGATAATGTGGCCCTTATTGTATCTGCTGAAATTGTTTTATGTCTCGCTTGTTTATCGCCGAAAAACCCAGTCTTGGCCGAGCTATTGCGGCGGCACTTCCTGGTCCGAAAAAAAATGATCAGGGATTTATCCGCTGTGGCAACGGAGACGTTGTGACTTGGTGTATTGGTCACCTTCTGGAGCAGGTTGAACCGGATGCGTACGACGAGCGGTATAAAAAGTGGAACATGGCTGATTTGCCGATCGTGCCGCAACAGTGGCAGCTGCGCCCACGAAAGTCAGCCAGTAAACAACTGACAGTGGTCAGAAAACTGCTTAAGGAAGCGCAGCAGATCATTCACGCCGGGGATCCGGATCGCGAAGGGCAGTTGCTGGTCGATGAAGTGCTGGATTATTGCAAAGTCAGTCAGAGTAAAAAAGACGCGGCTCAGCGCCTTTTGATCAGCGATTTAAACTTACCGGCAGTCAAACGAGCACTGGTTCAGATGCGCAGCAATCGGGATTTTATTCCGCTGTCGGTGTCGGCGCTTGCCCGCTCGCGCGCCGATTGGTTGTATGGCATGAATATGTCACGAGCTTACACCTTGCTTGGCCAGCGAGCAGGCTACCAGGGGGTGTTGTCGGTGGGGCGGGTGCAGACACCGGTACTAGGATTAGTGGTGCGCCGCGACGAAGAGATTGAACACTTTGTCCCTAAAGATTATTTCACGTTGCACGCGTTGATTCCGTATCAAGATGACACACAGCAGTTCGATATTCGCGCTCGTTGGAAGCCGAGTGAAGCCTGTCAGCCATGGCAAGATGAAGAGGGGCGCATTCTTAACCGCAAGCTGGTGGAAAATGTTGCCAGGCGAATAGCCAATCAACCTGCGACGGTGACCGAATCCGAGCAAAAACAAACCCGACAAGCTCCACCCTTACCTTATTCACTCTCGGCCTTGCAGATCGATGCGGCTAAGCGCTACGCGATGAGCGCCCAGCGTGTGCTGGATACCTGTCAGGCACTGTACGAAAAACACAAGCTGATCACTTATCCGCGTTCTGACTGTCGCTATTTGCCGATGGAACACTATGCGCAAGCGAGTATTGTGTGTGAGGCTATCCGTACCAATGCCAAAGAGTTACAACCAGCGGTGAACGGCGCCGACTTAAGCCTGAAATCCAAAGCCTGGAACGACAAAAAAGTCGACGCGCACCACGCGATCATCCCCACGCCGAAACAAGCCAGCGTCAATGCACTTTCTGGCGATGAAATGAAAGTCTACGCACTGATTGCTCGTCAGTATCTGATGCAGTTTTATCCGGCGGCGGTGTACGCAGAGGCGAAATTGGTGTTCGATATTGCCGGAGGCACCTTTGTTGCTAAAGGTCGCCAGTTGGTGTCACCTGGCTGGAAAACGCTACTCGGTAAAGTGGATGACGACGACAATGGTGTCGATTGCGTGCCGCCTTTGGCCGAAGGCACCGTGCTGACGTGCCGGGAAGGGGAAATCAAAGATCGTAAGACCGAACCGCCTCGCCATTTCACCGAAGCAACGCTGCTTCAGGCCATGACCGGTATCGCCCGGTTTGTTGAAGACAAAGAGCTGAAAAAAATCCTGCGGGATACCGATGGGCTGGGAACCGAAGCCACTCGTGCTGGTATTCTGGATACCTTGTTTAAGCGTCAGTTGCTGAAGCGGGAGGGGAAAATGATCTTGTCTAGTGAGGCTGGGCGGGGGCTTATCCATGCTTTGCCGGGGGAGTCAACGTATCCGGATATGACCGCCCACTGGGAGCATCAACTGCAAGGCATGGCAGAGCGTAATCAGGCCTATCAACCGTTTATGCAGGCGTTGCTGCAGCGCATTGACGAACTGATGCAGCGCGTAAAAGCGGGTCCGGTTCCTCCATCGCTTCAACAGTTACCCAGAGTGGAGCGTCCGGCGTTCAAACGTAAAAAGCGCAGCTACGCCACCAAAGGCAAAGCCAAATCCGGCGGTAAAAAAAGGGCGGGAAAATAAGTCAGCGACAACGCCTTTCGGCCGCTGACGGGGCAGGGAATTACTCAAATAACGTGTCATTACCTTTAATCGCATCGCTGACTTCATCGTGGGTCAGCACGCGTTTGCCCAACTGGTCTTTGACTTGTCTGCCTAGGCCCACCAAGGCTTCGCGGTTGGCTTTGGTCTGACGTTTGCCTGCACTGCGCAAGCAGTGATTCAGTTCGTGGTCTTCACTGAAATTGACCAGTTCTCTGTCGGTGGCCATCTTTACTCTCCTTATACTGGGGGTTGAGATCCTCTCTAAGTCTGGTTGGATACCGCTATTTTGCAAGTTACGCCAGGCGATAATTCCGCTCAGATAGCCAGCGTCTATGTTTTGTCCTGTTATCTTATTGAAAAACGTAGAGTCAGGCGTATTAGCCTGACTCCTTCTGTATCAGGCCATGCGCCGCTGCGTTACCAAGGCAGGCGCTCCCCCAGATAGTTGAGAAACTGGCCGTTTTGCGTGTTGTCTGCCTGAGCAATCACGTCTGCCAAGCCTTGCGCTGAGGTGGTTGTGTCAATCAGCGCATTGGGTCCGCCCATGTCTGTTTGTACCCAGCCTGGATGCAGCGCCAGAACGGTAAACCCTTTTTCACTCAAATCGTTGCTAAGGCTTTTGACCACAGAGTTCAGTGCGGCTTTGGACGAGCGATAGAGATACCCGCCACCGGCGGTATTTTCGGTCATGCTGCCGACTTTAGAGGAGAGGCAGGCTATCTTGCGCAATGAGCCTGCTTGGAGGCGAGGATAGAGGTATTCCACCAGTTTTAACGGTGCGATGGTGTTGATTTCCAGTACCCGACGCCATTCCATTTCATCGGTATGGCCAAACCGACCACCTTTCGGCCCGTAATAACCGGCATTGTTGATCAGCAGGTCGATAGGCGGCAGTTGCCTTGCAAGCGCAGCGACTGATGGGTAATCGGTCACATCGAGTGAATGACAGTGCAGGGGGTCATGCGTTGCGGACAGGGACAGTAACTCGGTCGCTGACGCGGCCTTGCGGTAGGTGGCGTGTACTTGCCAGCCATGAGACAGGTAGTGTTTGACCAGACTTAGCCCGATGCCCCGGTTGGCGCCGGTAATAAAAACCACACTCATAATAGACTCCGTTATCTTTGCTTGAACGTATTGTAGGTGAGCGGAGCGGGAAAGAAAAATGGCTCCGTCCACGGAGCCATTGCGATCAAATCACGCCGTTTTTGGCGTCGAGGGTGGCCTGCGCCGGTGATGTCTTATCAAACAGGATATCCATCATGGCTTTAATGCGTTTGGTGTCGTCGCCAAATTTTTCCGTATCCAGGCCATTTGGCGCTTTGAACGTTACTGTGCCGACTCGGGCGCCGTCTTTGTAAGCACTGATTTTGGCATCAGCAATGAAGGTGCGGAAATCCCAGCTCCAGCGCGAGACGTAATCCAAAGTCAGCTCATCCTGTTTTGGCTGGCTGCCATCCAGAGCCACTTTGCAGGTATAACCGTTGTCGTTGCACCACGCCAGCATAGAGGCGAGGAAGACATCGCGTGTGGCATCATCTTCAATAATGGTCATCGACTTTGTCTGGTTGGTCTCAGCGATTGCTTCACCTTCAAATTTGGGAGAGGTACAGCCGGCCATGACCAGAACTGCACCGATAACGAATAGACGTTTAAGCATCTTTTGTGTGCCTTATAGTAGTTAGAATGAGAGTTTTTTAAAAATAATAGAGGTGTTGATGCCACCGAAAGCGAAGTTGTTGCTCATCAGGTATTCCACTTCAAGCTCGCGACCGCTGCCCGTGATGTAATCCAGGTCGCCGCACTGCGCGTCCAGTTGATCCAGATTGAGCGTTGGGGAGAACCAGCCTGTGTGCATCATTTCCAGGCTGAGCCAGGCTTCAATCGCGCCACAGGCGCCAAGAGTATGGCCGAAGTAGCTTTTTAATGAACTGATCGGCACTTTCCCCAGCGCATTGGCGGTGGCGTTACTTTCCGCAATGTCACCGCGATCCGTGGCGGTGCCGTGTGCAGACACATAGCCAATCTTATCGGCTGACAGTCTGGCGTCTTTCAGCGCCATCTCCATACAGATCTGCATGGTTTCCATTTGCGGTTGGGTTACGTGGGCCGCGTCACAGTTGCTGGCAAAGCCGACGATTTCCGCATAGATGGTCGCGCCACGCGCTTTGGCGTGTTCGTATTCTTCCAGAACCAGTGTGCCGGCTCCCTCACCGATCACCAGGCCGTCGCGATCACTGTCATATGGGCGGGGGGTACTTTTTGGTGTGTCGTTTTTTAAACTGGTTGCAAACAGGGTATCGAACACCGCAGATTCGGTTGGGCACAATTCTTCACCGCCGCCGGCGACCATCACGGTCTGATAGCCGTGCTTAATCGCTTCGTAGGCGTAGCCGATCGCCTGGCTGCCCGATGTGCAGGCGCTGCTGGTGGGGATCACGCGGCCGCGCAGGCCGAAAAACAGTCCCACGTTCACGGCGGTGGTGTGGGGCATCATCTGCACGTACGTGGTGGCCGTGATCGCCCGGGTTGATTTCTCATTCAACATCACTCCGAAGGCGCCGATGGCATCGGTACTGCCGGTTGAAGATCCGTAAGCGATGCCGGTTTCACCGTTGGTCAGTACTTCGTGACCCAGAAGGCCGGCCTGCGCCAGCGCATTCTCGGTCGCCACCGTCGCCAGTTTGGAGACACGACCCATTCCGCGCACCTGCTTGCGCTTGTAATGTGGGGGTAACTCGAACCCGTCAACCGGTGCCGCCAGTTTGGTGTTGAGGCCTTCGTACTGTTCGTAGGAAGGCATGTACTGAGTGGCATTCTGGCAATCGCGCAATCTGGGCTCGATGCTCTGCCAGTCGTTACCAAATGCGGTCACACCGGACATGCCGGTGACAACAACCCGACGACTCATATCAGACCTCCATTGACCGAAATGACCTGGCGAGTGACGTAGCCTGCGATGTCGGACATCAGGTAACTGACCAGTCCTGCGACTTCTTCCGGTTCGCCCATTCGACGCAACGGCACCTGTGGTAACGCGTGCTCTTTGACGTGGTCGTCGACCATACTGGTATCGATCAGGCCCGGTGCGACACAGTTGACGGTGATCTTGCGTTTTGCCAGTTCCAGCGCCAGCGATTTGGTGGCACCGATCACGCCGGCTTTCGCAGCACTGTAGTTGGTCTGACCGCGGTTGCCCATGATGCCGGACACCGACGCCAGCGTCACAATGCGTCCGCCTTTGCGTTTTTGTACCATAGGCATCACACATGGATGCAGCACGTTGTAAAAACTGTCGAGGTTGGTGTGGATCACTCCGTCCCATTCTTCTTCTGTCATGGCCGGAAACGCAGTATCGCGGGTAATGCCGGCGTTATTGACAACGCCGTAATAAGCACCGTGCTCGGCGATGTCGGCCTCAAGACGGCTGCGACACTCTTCACGATGACTGATGTCAAACTGAATCAAACGGCCCTGGCCGCCACGGTTGAGGATGGTCTCAAGGGTTTGTTGTGCACCGTGTTGGTCGCCCATATAGTGCACGGCGACGGTAAAGCCATCTTGAGCCAACTGAATAGCGATTGCGCGGCCAATGCCTTTACTGGCACCGGTGACGAGTACATGTCGGGTCATGCGTGACTCCTGATTTTCATTTCTTGTAATTTTTGTTCGGACGGGACATAAACGTTGAGCTGGCAGGAGGCGAGCGTTGTGCCTGCCAGATCCAGTCGGGCGGTAAACACGGCCATGCCGTTATCTTCCATGACTTTTTCAGCGTAAATGTCCAGAGTTTGCCCGGCCTGAAAATGATCAACGTCACTGTGGTAACGGCGACTTCCGAGCAGGAAACCGATTGGCGGCGACTGGGACTGTTGTAACGCATGGAAACCGGACCAAGCCGCGATTGATTGCGCCATAAATTCAATGCCGACGTAGGCCGGTATTGTTCGAGTATCGGCGTGATAAAACGGGTTGTGTTCACCGATGTCGACCTGACAGTGGATACTGTCCGTCGCCACGCTGAGGGCGCGATCTATCAGTATCATTGGTTTATCGTGAGGGAGCAGGTGCTCAATTGAAGGAATACTAGTCATTGAGATAACCCAAAATAAGACTGACGTTGTTGCCACCAAAGGCAAAAGAATTGCTCAGAATGGCTTTGCGACCAAGTTTGATCTCTTGTTCCACTAACGAAATCTCAATGTCCGGTGCTTTGTGTTGGCAGCGCTGCTTCGGCAGATTGAGATCGCGGGAGAGGATATGCCAGGCGATCGCTGCTTCGGTCGCACTGGCGGCACCGAGAGTATGGCCGGTTAAATGTTTGGTTGAACTGACGGGCACGCGATCGCCAAACACCCGGAAAATCGCCTTGCTTTCCATGCTGTCATTGAGTGGCGTGGCCGTGCCGTGGGCATTGATGTAACCGATGTCCTGAGCTGTTAGCTTGGCATCCTGCAATGCTTTACGCATGGCTTGTTCGGCGCCAGCGCCATCGGGATGAGGAGCAGAGATATGGTGTGCATCCGAACTGTCGCCCACGCCCAGCAGTGCCACTTTTGCGGGCGCATGGCTGAGCAACATAAAGGCTGCCGCTTCGCCAATATTGATGCCACTGCGATTGACACTGAACGGTTGGCATAATGTCGGTGACAGAGCTTCCAATCCGTTGAAGCCATTTAAGGTCAGGCGGCATACGGTATCAGCGCCGCCGACGATCACGGCATCAGCCAGCCCGGCTTGCAGCATGCGTTTGGCCGTCAGGTAGACCCGACCGCTGGAGGAGCAAGCGGTGGATATGGCGTAACAAGGTCCTTGAAGACCAAAATATGCCGCGATGAAATCGCTTAAATTACCCAGCTCCTGTTTGCGGTAATGGTAGTCAGACGGAAACTCGCCCGTGGCCAGCATCTGGCCATAAGCCACTTCGCCATCGGCAATCCCGGATGTACTGGTGCCGACCACCACGGCGACACGTTCGGCGCCGTACTGTTCAATCGCGGCATACACCGTGCTCTCTATCTGCTGCAACGCTGAGAGCGCCAAGCGGTTGTTGCGGGTATCAAACTGGCGTAGTGACGAAGGTATGGCGGGCAAGGCCTCGTGTACCCGGCCAATGACGGTGGGGGTGTCGGTATTGAGGATCTGAGTATCCGCTTCCATGTGGTTACACATACCACTACTCAGACACTGCTTTATCCCTGTGTCTGTGTTACCCATCGCGGAGTGGAATCCGCAGCCCTGGATAAAAATCGGCTGAGAAACGTGCGTGACCATGATGATTTTCTACTGTGTAACGTCCTGGATCCGGTGATTGAGTGTCTGGATAGTAATAGTGTACTTCAACTTACGGTTGTGGAACTGAATCTCTCCGCTGAACGGATCGTGGCTTTGGTACTCGATTTCTATGACGGTATCACCGGAGTTATCTAAAATGGTGCGTGTATTATTGGCATCAATCATTTGCCACTTTACTTGATTTAGTGGTTCTTCCCAAGCACTACGCGGCCAGAGCGTGATCATCAGGTTAAATAATACCTGTTCGGGTTTAGGCAGCGTATTTTCCAGACCGTTCATCACTTGTGTGTCGATCGTATTGTTCTGGTAGTTGAGCGACAGAATTCGGGTCCCCCAGGAGGAAAATCCCGCCAGCAAAACCTGCTGAGGCTTGACCTGAAGTTGGACTGGGAGTTGCTGGCTATGTTTGCTGGTGTCGTCCTGCCACTGGGCAGAAATCAATTGACTGGCCGTGACCTGATACCCCAGTTGGGCTGGTGTTGGCAAAGTCACGCGTGTGTGCGGCGCGATGTCGACCTGAGGGCCGCTGGAGTCGGCCACCAGAGCGCAGCCACTCAGCATCCACGCGAAGGCGATCAAAGCCGTGCGTTGGATAGAGCGCAAACCGATCATGAATTCTCCTTGTTAGCACGAATGGCCAGTGGTGATAGTAACCAGGCAACGAAAATGCCACTTAGCACCGTGATGCCAAAACTGTGAATGGCGTGCGTTTGACTCAGTGCCAGCAGGCCAAAAGACAGCAGTGTGGTTACCGCCGACAGGGTAATCGCCAGCAGCGTCGCGTGGCTGCGCGATTGTTCGGCGAAAAATAAGGTGTAGTCGATGCCGATACCAACGATCAGAATCAAGGCCAGCAGGTTAAACAGATTCAGAGCAGAGCCGCTCAGAGTGGTGACCGCTAAACCCGCCAGACAAGCGATCAAACAAGGCAACAGAATCTGAATCGTATGTGTCCAGCCGTAACGCTTCAGGAGTAGCAGGGCGATCACCGCAACGGCGGCAATGAGCAGTTCCATGACTTTAACCCGGTACTGGGCAAACAATGCTGAGATGTCTTCGGCTTTATCCAGGTAAGTGAGGCCCGCGCTGTTTTCTGCATAGATTCTGATCACTGACGCATCGCACACACCGCGCAGCATCACAACCGCAGCGGCCTGACCATCAATCTGCCCCAGATAAAGAAAACGCAGCGGATCCGCAACCGGCTGAGACAGATATTGTTGCAACGATACAGCACGAAAGCCTGCAGGGAGACTGGGCGTATCCGACCATTTGAGCTGTTTGGCGAGCTGGGGGGCGTAATCGGTGTACAGCCGGGCAATCAGATGATGATCCTGCTGCTGACGTGACCGCGAACCCAGGTATTGGCTGAGACTCTGGTAACCACCGAGAATGTGTTGTGTCTGCCACTGTTGAAGTTGTGGATCCAGTGACTCCAGCGCTTGCATCAGGGACTCATCGTTATCGGCACTGACCACTAACATCTGCTGCGAAGCCTTCAGGCCGGTGATATCGGCGATGCGGGTTTCCTGCTGCTTGAGGCTGTCTGGCATGGCTTGAAGCTGACGGATATCGTCGTTGTAGCGGACCTGCGTCAGCGCCAGCGCGCTGACCCCCAGCACAGTGAGCGGTAACCCATATTTCAGTGCTGGTTTTGACCACAGACCTAACCACCATTGCCAGACTGACTGTGCCGGCAACGCTCTGGCGCTCATGGGTTTGGCCGCCAGCCACGGATACCAGGCGACCACCGTCATGTACGCGGCGCTCAGGCCAATCGCAGAAAACAGAGCCAGTTGTTGCAGGCCGGGAAATGGCGCGACCAACAGGCCTAAGTAACCGATCAGGCTGGTGAGCAGGCCAAAAGTGATCGCGGCCATGATGTGCTTCAATCCGGTGATACTGTTCCACTTTGGGCCGGCCGCCAGGCGATCGGTCAGGTAGTGAAAAGCATAGTCGATAGAGACGCCAATCAGACTGGCACCAAACACCAGGCTGAACAGGTGGATTTTGCCAAACAGCCAGGTTGTGACTGCCATCGCGACGACTAAGCCGACCGAAATCGACAGCAGAGCGAGTGACAGCGGGGTCAGGCTGCGAAAGACCAATGCGATCAGAAGTACAATGCCGAGCAACGAATAGAGCCCGATGGTACTGATTTCCGATTTCGCGCTCTGGGTACCGAAACTGGCGTAAAACAACACGCCGCTGTGTAAGGTGTCGACCTGGTAGTCCTGCCGGAGAAGGGCCTCTATTTGCTCAATCTCCGGCACCGCTTGTTGCGCGGCCATACTGTAAGGGGACTGGCGAAGTTCTGCGCTGACTAAGACATAGAGCTGACCTTCCTGCCGCGTGGTGAGAAAGCCATCATGGAATTTGAACTGAGATGAACCGGCAGTGAGTTGGTTCAGGTAGTCACGAAACAACAGGAACGGATCGTTTTTCAGCTCCTCGCTGGTGACGCCTGAAAATGGGTTATACAGCGATTGTATCACTTTGGTGAGCTGCGCTTGTGGGGATTGAGTCAGGCGCTGGCGCTGTTCTTCGGTCAGTTGCTGAAAGCGGTGTTGAAAATAGTAGCTGGCCCATTGAGCCTGCTGATCAGCATCAATACGGGCGGTGATGGTGGCAAAGTAGCCGCTCTGTTTCAGGCGGGCGCCTAGAGTGTCGGCCGCTTGGTACACTGATGCGTCTTCTGTCCCGGTCAGGACAAACACCACTTTGTCGCTCAGGCTGGTGGTGACATTATCGAAAGCCTGTTCAGCCAGCGGGTTCTGCTGGTTCTTGGGCAGCAGTTTGAGGATGTCGGTTTCAATTGGCGCCTGAGCGGAAAAAGCCCACTGCTTTGTGAGTAAAGCGAGGCACAGAGTCACCAGAATCAACCACCATACTGCGATTCGGCGGCCACCTAGCCCGGAATCAGAAATCAAACTGGGTTTGCTCGGCATCACTCAGTGTCTCGGGCTGATGGGTTTGATGATGGAATTGGATACGGGTGTTATCCCCGCGCAGCTCTTGCAGCGTCAACTGTTCGATGTCCGTTTGGCCGGACAAGGTGATGCGCTGAAATACTTTATCGAGTGGCGCTTGTTTCGGAGTGAGTATGAGCACCCACTGACCATTTTCAACGTGAAAACTCAGCTCAAACTGCTGTTTGAGCACCGCGGTATCGCCATGAAACACCGCGAGGAACACGCGCGTAAAGTAAAACGCCATCGGGTTGTCCTGCGCCGTGACCACTTGCGGGCTTTGGTCAGCAAACGTCTGCTGCAACTTATCTTCAGTCAGCACCAGGTTGACCGGAAACGGTGTGGTTTGTTGCCACAACAGGCCATGTTTTTTGTCGAGCACAAACTGGCCGGACGATTCCAGTGGCTGGTCGAACATGGCAATCTCACGCTGCTGAGTAAACTCACCGCGCACGATGTTGTGTTGTGCCAATTGGTGCTGCAAAGACATCAGATCGGTGACCTGCGCCAGACAAAGTGGTGACAGCAGTAAGGCCATCAAGGTGAGGATCATTCGCATTGATTGTCCCCGCCATTCTGGTGCCATTGCTCGACCTTATCGGTGAACACTTTCGGTGAGACGAAACACATTTCCTGTTCTGCGATCGTTACGGCGACTTGTGTGGTATGGGCTTTACACATCCGTTGTCCGGTGTCGGCGTCTGAGATCAGGTAATCCACCCGCAGACGGTTTTCCCATTCGGTCAGTGTGGCTTTAACACGAATTGCGTGGTTAAACGGGATCGCTTTGACGTATTTTACCCGGGTGTCAATGATAGGCCACATGTAACCCGAGGCATTCATCGCCAGATAACCGTAGCCAATTTTGTCCATCATCACCCGACGCGCTTCTTCAAAAAAACGGAAGTAGTTGCCGTGGTAGATCACGCCCATCGGATCGGCGTCCTGAAATGAGGTGGTTAGCGTCACCTCAGCTTCCAGTGGGTATACGATCGCTTGGTTCATCGTCGCTCCGTTTAAAAGTTAAGGGTACAGGGCCCAGTGCTGTGACTGAATGCGAGCGATGAAGTGGCGCAGATCGTCTTCCAGCGGACGATCTTCCGTCACAAAATCAAACTCACTCAGCACCGCGTCGCGGATCATGGTCAGGTTGTCACTCATATGCTGCACATCCAACTGGTTGTCCCGGCGACGAAGCTCAAGAGCCTGCGTGGCGGCCAGCAATGAGGCGGCGGCGACTTGTTCGGTCAGCTCCAGTACGCGCAGGCAGTCGCGAGCCGCGATGGTGCCCATACTGACTTTGTCCTGATTGTGGCATTCGGTGGAGCGGGAGAACACGCTCGCTGGCATGGTGTGTTTCAGCGCTTCGGCGGTCCAGGCGGAAACGCCAATCTGCACCGCTTTGAATCCGTGGTTGATCGGTTTACGTGCCCCTTGTGCGCCGGTGAGGTTAAACGGCAAACCATTATTGAACTTGTAATCCATCAACTGGGCCATCTGACGATCGAGCAGATCGGCCAGGTTCGCGATACCGGTTTTTAAGGTGTCCATCGCCATGGCAATGTGGCCGCCGTAGAAATGGCCGCCGTGGAGCACCCGTTCGTTGTCGCCGTCAATGATCGGGTTGTCGTTGGCACTGTTGAGTTCATTTTCGATCATCTGACGCAGCCACGGCAGAGAATCCTGTACTACGCCGATCACGTGAGGGGCACAGCGTAGCGAGTAGCGATCCTGCAGTCGATCACTGTTGCGTGGTGGCCGTTCTGCTTTGAGATCGTCACGCAGCCAGGCGGCGATTTGTTGCTGGCCCGGGTGTGGTTTCACCGCGAACAGTGCCGCGTCAAAATGAAAGTCATTGCCGTGCATGGCCACCGAAACCATGGCGGTAATTTTGGTGCACAGCTGCGCCAGATACTCGGCGCGCTGATAGGCCAGACAGGCGAGGGCCGTCATCACCGAGGTGCCGTTCATCAGTGCCAACCCTTCTTTGGGTTTGAGTTTGATCGGCGCAATACCGAGCTGGGCAAATACCTCTGCTGTTGGACGAACTTCGCCTTTGTACAGAACGTCACGCTCTCCAATGAGGGCTGACGCCAGATAGGAGAGAGGCGTCAGGTCGCCGCTGGCACCAACCGATCCTTCCTGAGGAATCCGCGGTGCGATGTCCTGATTGATCAGGGTGACAATCTGATTCAATAAATCATGCGAGACGCCGGATACGCCCTGGGCCAAAGAACACAGGCGCGTCGCCAGCACGGCTCGGGCCTGCTGGAGTGACAACACGTCGCCCAGCCCGCAGCCGTGGAAACGGGTTAAATGTAAAGGCAACTCTTCCACCAGCTCTGGTGGGATCGCTACAGTACAAGAGTCGCCATAGCCCGTGGTCACGCCGTAGATCACGCCTTCCTCTTTCAGCAGACGCTCAAGAAATGCGACGCCACAGTCAATACGAGCCAGAAACTCCGGTGAGGCGTTGAGACGGGCTGAGGCGCCATTGGCGATAGCGACTACGTCTTCAATGGTCAGGCGATCGGCGCCGAAAGTAATGTTGTCAGTTTGCGTCGTCATGGTGCTGATTACTTAAAGTCCAAAAATTAAAAAAATTGTACCACTGCAGCGGAGCTTTCAGGG
>NZ_WXWP01000267.1:0-13034 GCF_009904765.1 Vibrio sp. V39_P1S14PM300 | reverse complement strand
CTGCGTCCGTATACACTGGATTACATTGAGCATGTCTTTACCGAGTTTGATGAACTGGCTGGTGATCGTGCGTACGCTGACGATAAAGCGATTGTGGGTGGTGTCGCTCGTTTGGATGGCCGTCCGGTGATGATCATCGGTCATCAAAAAGGCCGTGAAACGCGTGAGAAAGTGAAACGTAACTTCGGCATGCCAAAACCGGAAGGTTACCGTAAAGCGTTGCGTTTAATGGAAACGGCAGAGCGTTTCGGTATGCCAATCATCACGTTTATTGATACTGCGGGTGCTTACCCGGGTGTCGGTGCGGAAGAGCGTGGTCAGTCAGAAGCGATCGCGACCAACTTGAAAGTGATGGCAGGCCTGAAAGTGCCGGTTATCTGTAACGTCGTGGGTGAAGGCGGTTCTGGTGGTGCTTTGGCGATCGGTGTCGGTGATTACGTCAACATGCTGCAATACTCAACTTATGCTGTGATTTCACCAGAA
Organism: Vibrio sp. V39_P1S14PM300; assembly: GCF_009904765.1. Lineage (NCBI taxonomy): Bacteria > Pseudomonadati > Pseudomonadota > Gammaproteobacteria > Vibrionales > Vibrionaceae > Vibrio > Vibrio sp. V39_P1S14PM300. The sequence goes on along the minus strand of NZ_WXWP01000267.1, from coordinate 12,551 downwards.
GGCTGTGCGTCGATTCTGTGGCGTGATTCTGACAAAGCACCTCAGGCAGCAGAAGCCATGGGGCTGATTGCGCCGCGTCTGAAAGAGCTGGAATTGATCGACGAAATCATCGAAGAGCCACTCGGCGGTGCACATCGCGATCATGCACAAATGGCGGCTAACATGAAAGCCACTCTGCTACGTCAGTTGGAAGATCTGGAGCAGCTGGATCAGGACTCGCTGCGTGAGCGCCGCTACCAGCGTCTGATGAACTACGGTTACTGCTGATAATTGGTTTGGTTTCATGAAAGGCCGGCTTCTGCCGGCCTTTTTTATTTCCCCGGAACCCGCGCGCGACAAGCCGTTACTGGCGTTGTAAGATGGCACTCATCGTTTGTCTGACCCTCAAGCCCCATGCTAGATATTTATCCGCGTTTTTGCGCTGCCGTTACACCCTACTGCCAACCTTCATCACGCCTTGTGGTGGGGCTAAGCGGTGGTGTTGACTCTCGAGTGTTGTTGGCGCTGGCTGCGCGTTATGGGCGAGAGCATCAGGTGCCATGTGTGGCGGTTCACGTGCATCACGGACTCAGTCTCAATGCCGACGACTGGGCCTGTCAGTGTGCGCACTGGTGTGAGGAAAGCGGGATTGCGCTGGTGGTTGAGCGAATTACACTGGCGCGTCAGGGCGGGGAGAGTCTGGAGCAGATTGCCCGCGACGGACGCTATCAGGCGCTGCACCGCCATATTCGCCCTGGCGATTTACTGTTGACGGGCCAACATGCCGATGATCAGGTTGAGACCTTTCTGCTGGCATTGAAGCGCGGCAGTGGGCCGAAAGGGCTGGCTTGCATGGCGCCAGTGTCATCTTTTGGTGAAGGCATGTTGATTCGCCCGCTACTGGAGGTCACTCGTGAGCAGATCGAAGCTCTGGCCCTGAGTGAATCGTTGGAATGGGTGGAGGATGAGAGCAATCAGGATACCCGCTTTGAACGTAATTTTATTCGCCATCAACTGACGCCACAACTAACGGAGCGTTGGCCAGTTTTTCGCCGCTCGGTGCAGCGCAGCGCCCGTTTGTGTGCAGAGCAGGAAGCGTTGCTGGATGAATTGCTTGCCGACAAGTATCAGATGATCAGCGCGAAGGACGACAGCTTGAGTATCTCTGCATTGGATGAATGCAGTACGGTGATGCGTAACCGCCTTCTCCGGATGTGGTTCGCCGTGCACCAGCAACGTATGCCGGGCAACGCTCATCTGGCGCTGATCTGGTCGGAAGTCGCGTGTGCACAGCAGGATGCGAATCCTCGCCTCAAAATCGACCAAGTTGAAGTTCGTCGTTTCGCCGGGCATTTATATCTGGTGGCCCATTGTGCCGATGTGTCTGGTTGGCAACATCCAATCTTACCAGATCAGCCTTTAAGCTTACCGCAAGGGCTGGGCCAGTTAAGAATAATACATACCGAAGGCCAGGGGCATCTCAACTTGTCGCATTGCGACCCGAGTCAGTTCTGGGTGACGTTTGATCCAACAGGGCTCAGTGCGCACCCGGCAGAGCGCTCCCACAGTCGGAAGCTGAAAAAACTGTTTCAGGAGTACGGAGTGCCCAGTTGGCTGAGACGGCGTACGCCGATCCTGATGTATCAGGAGCAGGTCGTTTGTGTGGCCGGTGTGTTTGTCGACCGGGCATTTAATGGTCAAGATTGTGAACTGATTTGGGACAAGTAAACCGTTTTTGTGTCAAAATCGTACAATAAAAACGCATAAAAACCACGATTACATAAGGAAAAGCAATGAATAAAGTCGCTCTAGGAATGGTGCTTGGAATGAGTTTGTTGGCCTCTCAGGCCATGGCTGCTGGTGATATTGAAGCAGGTAAAGCGAAAGCGGCCGTATGCGCTGCGTGTCACGGTGCGGATGGTATTGCGGTGATCCCGGGGTATCCGAACCTGAAGGGACAAAGTGAGCAATACTTAGTCAGTTCGATTAAAGCCTACAAAAATAAAGAACGTACTGGCGGTCTGGCGGCAGTGATGCAAGCTCAGGCTGCGATGCTCAGTGATGAAGACATCGAAAACGTGGCTGCGTACTTCGCCAGCCTGAAATAATTTTTGCAGTGCAATCGTCGAGAAAAGCCCGGGCTGATGCTTGGGCTTTTTATTGATTGTTGTTGTCAGCTAACAGATAATAGCCAAAATAACAAAGTTTAAGGGATGAACATGAAGAAGATCGAAGCGATTATCAAGCCGTTCAAACTGGATGATGTTCGTGAGGCGCTGGCCGAAGTTGGGATTACCGGTATGACAGTCTCTGAAGTAAAGGGATTTGGGCGCCAGAAAGGTCACACGGAGTTATACCGCGGCGCAGAGTACATGGTGGACTTTCTGCCGAAAGTGAAATTGGAAATTGTCGTTACGGATGATGTGGCGGATCAGTGTGTAGACACGATCATTGAAACAGCACAAACTGGCAAAATTGGCGATGGTAAAATCTTCATTACCGATGTGGAACGCGTGGTGCGTATCCGTACTGGCGAAGAAGACGAAGACGCAATCTAAACAGATTTTACCAAAGAGCCGCAAGGCTCTTTTTTCTACCAAGGCCAGTGATGTTAACACCAGCCAACCCAGCTTGATGGTGACTGGTTATTGGTAAGACTCCCTATATGAAGAAAAAGCTACTATTTGGTGTACCGGCCGTGATCGCGGCTGGCATGACGATCGGTTATCAGGTCGTATTTTCCCTTCCGGAACAGCCTCAATTGTCTACCATTACCAACAGTGATGTTGAGCTGGCGTTGCGCTGCTATGACAACCCTGCGCCTGTTGCCATAGATGACAATGGTCGGCTGAATATTCTGGTATGGAACATCTACAAACAGAACCGCTCCAACTGGCGCCGGGCATTGAACAAATTTTCTGCCGATAAACAACTGGTGCTGTTGCAAGAAGCCAGCATGGGCGATGAGCTAAAAGCCTGGATCAATCAGGGTAAGTGGAACGGCAATCAGGTCGACGCATTTAAAGCGTTTGATAAGACGGCGGGAGTGTTGAACCTGGCGCCGCAGTTGCCGGTGGAAGCCTGCGCGTACACTGAACTGGAACCCTGGATTCGTTTACCCAAATCGGCGTTATACGCCACATACCAGCTATCGAATGGTGCGCAGTTAGCCGTCGTTAACATCCATGCGGTTAACTTTACCTATGGTACTAAAGAGTATCGACGCCAACTGAACACACTGACCGAGGCACTGATGCAGCATCCGGGGCCTGTGATCATTGCTGGAGACTTCAACAGCTGGAGTAAAGAGCGTCTGCAGGTGATGCGAAACACACTGGAGATGATTGGGGTACATGAAGTGAGCTATTTACCGGATCACCGCAAGCAGTTCATTAATGGTCTGCCGCTCGATCACGTGTTCTATAAAGGGCTGAAGTTTGAAAAAGCAGAGGCGCCTTCAACTGACGCCTCTGATCACAATCCGCTGATGGTTCAGTTCAGTCTTTAAAATAGAACAATATACAACGCCCAGATGAGATAAAATGCCAACCACGGCAGCGTAGCAATCACCAGAGCCTGACCGCGCTCGAACTCGGTCCAGGTTCCGACGGCGGCATACCCCAGCGCGATGTACCAGGGTAAGAGCAGTGGAAATGCACTGGCAAACTGGGCCCAGTCACTGGTCAGAGGCAGTTTAATCAACCCGTTCAGGCTGTTGAGATCCGCCGCGTATGACATTACCTGACCGTGTTTTAGCAGGACGCTGACGTAGCTGGCCAAATCACCAAGTACTGCAGGGAACGTGATAACAGCACTGGCAGCAAACCAGCGCCAATATCCGTGTTGATGCTGGCTGGCTTTTGTCGCAAGGTTAAACCACAGCGCCAGCATGGCGATAGTCAGGGTGCGGCCAAACACATCACTGATGATTTCACTCGCCATCAGGGTGTTTTTATCCAGTAGCTCCAACTGGCTGGGGTCGACGTTGGGTAACTGCTGCGTCAGAGCGGCTTTCAGCCAGGCAAAATCGACGATATCAAAATACGCGCCCCAGAACAGGAAAGGGGTCAGCAGTAAGACGATATACGGTTGCCATCCCCACATTCCTCTTTGATAAAGCGCGACCAACGCTGCCGATGGGGAGCGGAAAATATCCACCAACATGATCAACGGATTACTTGACGGGGTCATACACTTACCTTAGTCACATCCACGTACAGTTTAAGCTTCTGTCCGGGTTGCAGGTAGCGACCGGCACTCAGACCGTTCCACTTCACGACATCCTGACTGCGTACTTTGAATTTCTTCGCGATGCCGCTGAGGGTGTCACCGGAACGCACCGAGTAGAACACCGTACGGATGATTGCGCCGTCGCTGGCATTTTTCCAAATGACCAGCTTTTGCCCTACGCGTAGCGTGTCTCTCGGGCCCATGCCATTCCATTTAGCCAAGGCGCCGGAAGACACCTTATTGGCTTTGGCGATGGACCACAGACTTTCCCCGGATTTAACCGTGTGTGTCAGTTTAAACTGGCCACGGCTGCGTTGCTGAGTCTGCTTGAGGCGGTTAGCTGCACTTAGGGTGTACGCCTGTTCATCTTTGGTCGAGGTCGGGATCATCAGATACTGACCGATACGAATATTGCTATTCGATAGGTTATTGGCCTTTCGAATCACTTTGCTGGTGGTGTTATATTGATTTGCCAGGACACTGAGAGTATCACCCGATTTCACTTTATAACGTACCAGTTTCATCCCTTTACCGCGGTTTTTGCTGACGTTTGCGGTAAAGTGTGCCACAGAGTCGATCGGCAGCAGCAACTGCTGTGGTCCGTTCGGAGAAGTGGCCCACTGATTGTAGGCTGGGTTCAGGCTTTGCAGTTCTTTGACCGAAATCCCCGCGTAGTTCGCGGCAATGGCCAGATCGAGTTGTTCTTTAGGATCGACCAGTTGTACGACAGGTTTGTTCGGGATAGTTGGAAGATCGATGCCGTATTTTTTCTGATTAGCAATAACGTCTGCCAGCGCAAGCAATTTCGGTACGTAGCTGCTGGTCTCTTTCGGCAGATCCAGCGAGAAGAAATCCGTCGGCTTGCCCAGCTTCTGATTCTTGCGAATGGCGCGGGACACCCGGCCGCCGCCACTGTTGTACGCTGCAATGGCGTGTTCCCAGTTTCCGTCAAAACGTTTATTCAGGGCTTCAAGATAGTCCAGTGCGGCATCTGTGGCGGCATCCACATCCCGACGTCCGTCATACCAGAAATTCTGTTCCAGGCCATAGGTTTTACCCGTGGCGGAAACGAACTGCCAAAGCCCGGCTGCGCTGCCATGCGAGTAGGCAAATGCATCAAATGAGCTTTCTACTACTGGCAAAAGCGCCAGTTCCATTGGCATATTACGTTGTTCAATTTTGGTCGTGATCAGGTACAGAAACGGCTTCGCACGCTCGGACACCACTTTTAAGTGGTTCGGGTGTTTCAGATACCAGGTCCGGTAATAATTGACCTTCTGTTCATCAGGTACGCGCATCTCAAGTTGCATTGCAATTCGTTGCCATACATCTTGTTGATCCTGAGGAGTGATCGTGACTAGGGGGTTATCTGAAGGGACACTTGTTGGAGTTTTTGTGACCGATTCTGGCGTCGGTTTTATGGGTTTATTCGTGTCTTTCGTTGTGTCTGTCTGTGTTTGCTGGGTCAGTTGACAGCCTGCTAAGAGCAGAGCCAACGCCCAACTGTACTTTACTCGCATTCTACAGCCCTTTTTTTGAACGGCTGCTGATAATACTTGCCACTTTGGTCAAGTGGCAAGCAGCAAATCGTTAAAATTCGTTTTTCCACTCACGCAGCGCAGTAAAAATGGCGACTGGATCTGCTTTTGATGTGCGACTGGAAGCGGACTTGATCACCGCCGGTTGATCGCAGCGCAGGAACGGGTTGATCCATTTTTCGCGGCGGATGGTGCTTGGTAGAGTAGGCTTGTCTTGCGCACGCAGGCGAATCACTTCATCACGGTACTGGCGCAACTGATCATTTTCAGGTTCAACGGCCATAGCAAAGGCGACATTGGCCGCCGTGTATTCATGGGCGCAGTAGACCTCGGTTTCTTCCGGCAGCGCAGCCAGCTTGTTCAGTGAGGCGAACATTTGCTCCATGGTTCCTTCGAAAACCCGTCCGCAACCGGCAGAGAACAGCGTATCGCCACAGAACAATTTGCCGTCGCCGACATAGCCGATATGTCCGAGCGTATGCCCCTCCAACCCTAAGACCATAAACACCTCATCAAACAGCTCGATTTGATCGCCTGCTTCCACCGGGTGAGTCAGCGTGGGGATTGGTTCCTGTTTGGGGCCAACCACGTCAATGGTTGGAAAGTGATAAACCAAGTCTGGTACGCCACCGATATGGTCATGATGGTGGTGCGTGATAAGAATGGCGTCCAGCTGTAGTTCATGTTGTTTGAGGTAATCGAGCACTGGTTGCGCCTCACCCGGATCGACCACTGCACACCGCTGATCATCATTTTGAATCAGCCAGATGTAATTATCGTTAAATGCAGGTATGCTTTTGATATGTAACATTGTTAAATCTCCAGTCACCCAGGGTGAAACAGGTTATTTGATGAAGCCAGCTCGCAGTGAAAAAAAGCTAGAAAAGCCACATTCTTGGTCGCAGCTTAAGAACGGTCAATGGGTGAGTGAATCCATTCAAACCCGTTTGGACGAGTGGTGCCCCAAATTGTTTGGCTACCATATGCTCAAACTGGGCGGGTTGAGCTGTGAGCTTTCCAGCGGTAATTGTAACATTCAACACCAAGTAAATCTCGATATCCATAACCCGTTGCATAATGTGATCGCCGATGGTTACGATTTGCCCTTTTTAGAAAAAAGTTTTGACGCTGCTATTCTGGCTCATCAGTTGGACTACTGTAATGATCCTCACCGCATCTTACGAGAAGTAGACCGGGTGATGATAGACGATGGTTATCTGATTGTGACTGGATTTAACCCGCTTAGTCTGACGGGGCTCGCGAGTCTGATGCCATGGCGCAAGAATAATTTGCCGTGGAGTGGACGGATGTTTACTCCCAATCGCATCAAAGACTGGCTGGGGCTGCTCAACTATCAGGTGATCCATTGTGACTGCTATGCGTTGTTTCCAATGCAAAAATACCGCACGATGTGGACCTGGCTGGAGGGTGGGTTTGGTGATTGGGCTTCGCCGTTTGGTAGTTTGTATTTTATCGTGGCACGCAAACGGACGTATCCGCTTAAACCGATCAAACCGCACTGGCGCATTAAACGCCGCCTGTCACCGGTGAGTGTGAATTATCGGCTCAGACGGCAGAATTCATCGGATCAGCTAGGGACGTAGCCAGTGTCTTCTTCCGTTGGGTTTTCAGCGGCGGCTCGGGCTAGTTCATCACAGATTTCATTTTCGCGGTGGCCGGCATGGCCTTTAACCCAATGCCACTCAACCTGATGGCGTTGAGTTTCTTTATCGAGCTCCTGCCACAAATCCGCATTTTTGACCGGCTTTTTGTCCGCGGTTTTCCAGCCGCGTTTTTTCCAATTGTGAATCCATTGCGTGATCCCCTGACGAACATATTGGCTGTCGGTGGTCAGTATCACGTGGCACGGCTCTTTTAACGTTCGCAGTGCCACAATAGTGGCCAGCATTTCCATCCGGTTATTGGTGGTCAGTGTGTAGCCTTTGGCTAAAGTTTTTTCGGTCTGCTTGTAGCGTAATACAATGCCATAACCGCCGGGGCCGGGGTTGCCAAGACAGGAACCATCAGTGAAAATTTCCACCTGTTTCGTCATGATTTGATACTATTTGGTTTAAGCACATTATTTGCATAGTCTGACACACATTTTGTTATGAATACCAGCGACAATTCCAGCCAGCGACGTATAGTGGTACTCGATACCGAAACCACAGGTATGAACCGCGAAGGTGGCCCTCATTATCAGGGACACCGCATTATCGAAATCGGTGCTGTTGAGATCATCAACCGCAAACTGACCGGTCGTCATTTTCACGTCTATATTAAACCGGATCGGGAAATCCAGCCGGAGGCGATTGAGGTTCACGGTATTACCGATGAGTTTCTGGTCGATAAGCCCGACTACCGGGCAATCCACGATGAATTTCTAGAGTTTATCAAAGGCGCCGAACTGGTTGCCCATAATGCGCCCTTCGACGTGGGCTTTATGGATTACGAGTTCGGTATGTTGAGTCCAGACATCGGTAAAACAGATGATTTCTGTAAGGTGACCGATACGTTGGCCATGGCGAAGAAGATCTTCCCGGGCAAACGCAACAACCTCGACGTCTTGTGTGACCGTTACGGCATTGATAATTCACACCGGACGCTCCACGGGGCCTTGCTCGATGCGGAAATTTTGGCGGATGTTTATCTGCTGATGACTGGCGGTCAAACGACGCTCCAGTTTAATGCCGGCAGCAGCGATGGCGGGGCCGGTGAGTCGATCCGACGGGCCAGCAGTGGCCGAAAAGCGCTAAAGGTTCTACGTGCATCGGCCGATGAAATGGAAGCACATCAACAGCGATTAGACATCGTAGCGAAGAGTGGTAACTGCCTCTGGCGTCAATAGGAGAAAGGATGTTGAGGATTTTTCTGGCCCTGGTTGGGGCATTGTTAGCGACACACAGTCTGGCGAGTGAGGAATCCTCCCTGTCACTGCTCGATAACCGTTTTCGAGTTGATCCGACCATCAAGCAGATTACTTTTGTGATTTATCGGGCTGAGCGCTCCCAACCTGTGGTGTTGGTGCGTCCCGACGGTAAGAAGTACTATTCGTGGAAAAGCCCGGACAATGTCAACTGGTATCAGGAGTCGGCGATGGACATCGTAACCATTGACGATCCGATGCCAGGCCCCTGGCAGGCGATTGGCAAAGTAACGCCGAAAAACAAAATCAAGCTGCTCTCCCATCTCAAGTTGACCACAGATACTTTCCCCAGTCGTTTGTTTCATGGTGAACAGATCAAGTTCACCGCGCGTTTGACCTCAGAAGATAAACCTGTGGTGCTGAGGGATTTTCTCGACCGGGTCAAACTCAAAGTCACTTTTACCAAGTTTGTTGAAAATGAAGATTCACTGGCCAACGAAGCCCGTCCAGTGCCGGAAGTGATCGGTGAATTTGCCGACGATGGGCGCGGTCTGGATGAGCGGCCGGGGGACGGTATATTTACGGTCTCGCTGCCCATTTCCCCTCAACCTGGCAAATATCGGGTCCGGGTTACATCTGGAAACGGAGTCTTCCTCCGAGCTCAGGAGCAGGAAGTGCTGGTGTACCCAACGCCAGTGCAGGCTACCTTTATTCAGGCTCGTGAGAAACAACAGGCGCATCAGATCGTCGTCTCCGGAGAGCAGGGCATGATAGAGCCCGGTACGATCGCCGCGCATATTGAACATGAAAACGCCCAGGGTGACAAACTGGATGTGGAACAGGCGGCCAGCCAGGATGCGATGAAAGTTACCTTGATTGTACCGCAGGCCGATGAGCTGGGTAATTTTCGCTGGAGTGGGGTAGTGTATGCGTCAGAGTTGTCTACGCGTCGCCCGTTAGTGTTCCCGTTGACGGAGAAAACATACAGCGTAGTGGACGATGTGAATATCGCAGAAACGCGTCGGTTGCAGGAAGAAGAACAAGCCAAGCGGGATGAGATGCTGGAACAGATTCGTTTGTTGCAGGAGCGGGAAGCACAGCGCCAACGCAGCACGATGATCATACTTATCGGCAATATTGCGGCTATCGCTTTAGGTCTGATTGTGTGGTTGGTGCTGCGCAAAATTCGGATGAAGCGAGCGGCCATTCCTGAAATGCAACTGGATATGCCAACGAAAAAGTGAAGACCAGAGCAATAAAAAGGGCTGCCATGGGCAGCCCTTTTTCATGGCGGTGATTTGGTTATGCCACATCATCCATGGCCGGATACTGAGGCTTTGCGGCCAAAGCCTGGGGGGCAAAGTCGTCCACGTTAATGGTGTACAGGCGATGCGTTTCGGCATCTTTCAGTAGCTGAGCTTCCGCTTCACTGAGCAGTCCTTTTTCCAGCCCTGTTTCTGCCAGGCTGTCCAGATTCATGAACGGCCGACGCTCGTTGAGGGCTTTACACAGTTTGTTGAAGATTGGCTCTGCTTCCAGAACCACTGTCAGTGCCTGCTCAATTTTACCAGCCGGGTTGTGCTCGGTTGGCTCCAGGTATTGGAATCGGCCCAGACGAGAGCGTGTCGCACACGGTGTTTGTAGGATCTGTGCAACCTGGTTGTCCAGTTTGTCATTTGGCGCTTTACGTACGCGGCCAAATGGCAGGATCAATACTCGCAAGGTTTTTGCGATGACTTTGTTCGGGAAGTTCGCCAGGAACTCGTCAATCGCGACTTCCGCTTGTTTCAGGCTGTCTTGCAGTCCCCAGTGCACCAGAGGCAGATCGTCCGCTGAGCGCCCGTCCTGCTCAAAACGTTTGAGTGTGGCTGAGCTTAAGTACAGCTGACTGAGAATATCACCAAGGCGCGCAGACAAGCGCTCTTTACGCTTCAGAGAGCCGCCAAGCACGGCCATTGAAATATCGGCCAGCAGGGCAAGGTTAGCGCTATAACGGTTGAGTTGCTGATAGTAGCGCTTAGTAGTGTCTTTGGTCGGGGTAGAAGAGCCACGACCATCCGTCAGACCAAGCCACACACTGCGAACCAGGTTACTCATCGTAAAACTAACATGGCCGGCGAGCGCGCTGTCAAACTGTTCTACTGCGTCGGAGGCGTCAGAGTAAGCGGCATCCATTTCTTTTAACACATATGGATGGCAGCGAATCGCCCCCTGGCCAAAGATGATCATCGAACGGGTCAGGATGTTCGCGCCTTCAACCGTCACGGCGATCGGTGCGCCCTGATAAGATCGGGCCAGGAAGTTGGACGGCCCCATACAGATCCCTTTACCGCCCACGATGTCCATCGCATCAATGATCGAGCGCTGGCCCCGGTGGGTACAGTGGTATTTCACAATAGCCGAGATAACCGACGGCTTTTCGCCCAAGTCGATACCAGCGACCGTCAGATTGCTGGCAGCATCCATCACATAGGCGTTACCCGCCAGACGCGCTAATGGCTCTTCGATGCCTTCCATGTGACCAATCGGCTGTTTGAACTGACGACGGATACGGGCGTACGCACCGGTCGCCATAGCGGCCGTTTTAACACCGCCGGTAGAGTTGGATGGTAAGGTGATGCCGCGTCCGACCGACAGACACTCCACCAACATTCTCCAGCCTTGGCCTGCCATTTCCTGACCACCGATGATGAAATCAAGAGGCACGAAGATGTCTTTCGCGCGAGTCGGACCATTTTGGAATGGCACGTTCAGCGGGAAGTGACGGTTACCGATTTCGACGCCTTTCAAGTGAGTCGGAATCAGGGCACATGTGATCCCCAGATCTTCTTTGTCACCCAGCAGGCCGTCAGGATCGCGCAGTTTGAATGCCAGGCCAAGCACAGTGGCTACCGGTGCCAGCGTGATGTAACGCTTGTTCCAGGTCAGGCGCATACCCAGTACTTCTTCGCCTTCCCATTCGCCTTTGCACACCACACCATAATCGGGAATGGCGCCAGCATCAGAGCCGGCTTCCGGACTGGTCAGTGCAAAACAGGGGATCTCTTTCCCCTCCGCCAGGCGCGGCAGGTAATGGTTCTTTTGCTCTTCAGTGCCGTAATGCTGCAGCAGTTCACCGGGACCCAGAGAGTTTGGAACGCCGACGGTGGAAGACAATACGCCAGAAACACCAGTCAGTTTTTGCAGCACCAGCGATTGGGCATAAGCTGAAAACTCCAGGCCGCCATATTTTTTCTTAATGATCATGGCAAAGAATTTGTGGTCTTTCAGGTACTGCCAGACTTCCGGAGGCAGATCGGCCAGTTCATGCGTGACCTGATAGTCACTGACCATGGCACACACTTCGTTGACCGGGCCATCCAGGAAAGCCTGCTCTTCCGCGCTTAATGTCGGGGCGGCAATGTTATGCAGTTTGTTCCATTCTGGCTTGCCTTTGAACAGCTCCGCTTCCCACCATACCGTGCCTGCATCGAGAGCTTCTTTTTCTGTCTGTGACATCGCTGGCAGGACTTTCTTAAACAGTGACAGGGCTTTCGCACTGATCAGCTTTTGACGTACTGATGGGACGGCCAGCAGTGCCACCGCTGCAAGGTACACCACCCAGCTGATTGGGCCGACACTACCAAAGATGGTTAATGCCGCCATGGTAACCGTCAGGACGGTCAGCGCGGTGCCGATCGACGTCCTGTGATAAAGGCACGCAGAGAGTACCGCGAGGAAACCAAGTGTAGAGAGCAAGATGTCCATAATTATTGTTCCTTCTGAAACATACCCGCTGTTTGGATATGTGACGTATTATAAGTGGTCTAACCAGTTATAAGTGTAATCAAAATATTAATGAAATGTAAAACATGAAAGTGTGCAAAAAGTGATCTCAGTAGAGTGAATATTCTAAATAGGTGAGCTGTGGCAGACCCTGAGGTAACAGAAATAGCGAG
>NZ_WXWP01000200.1:0-13076 GCF_009904765.1 Vibrio sp. V39_P1S14PM300 | reverse complement strand
CTTAAATGCAGCTCGATCTAACTGGTAATAAGAACGATTCTTTTTTATATTTCTGGTCACGCAATAGATTCAAGGTAGTCAGTATGTACGTTTGTTTGTGTCACGGTGTCTCAGATAAAAAAATCCGCAAACTTGCGCTGGAAGAAGGCATCTCCGATATTCGTGGTATCAAACGTTGTACAGCACTGGGTTCTCAGTGTGGAAAATGCGTTAGACAGGCGAAGGAGATCCTCAACGATACGGTTGTGACTCAGTTTAAACAGGCCAGTTAATCGCCACGACATTTTTGACACCTTCTCAATTGGTTCTACAGTTATAAGAGCCAAAGAGGAGGTTTTTGTCATGAAAGGCGATCCCATCATTATTCAACATCTCAATAAAGTGCTCGGCAATGAGCTGGTAGCCATCAACCAGTATTTTCTGCATGCCCGTATGTATAAAGACTGGGGCCTGAAACATCTGGCGGATAAGGAATACCACGAGTCCATCGACGAAATGAAGCACGCGGATCATTTGATCGAGCGAATTCTCTTTCTGGAAGGGCTACCAAACCTACAGGATCTGGGCAAGCTGATGATTGGCGAAGATGCCCAGGAAATGCTGGAATGCGATCTCAAGCTGGAAATGGCCGCAATTCCGGATCTGAAAAATGCCATCGCGTACGCAGAAGACGTTCATGATTATGTCTCACGAGATCTGTTCCAAGACATCTTAGAGGATGAAGAGGAACATGTTGACTGGCTGGAAACTCAGCTTGGCCTGATTGAAATGACCGGAATTCAGAATTACCTTCAAGCTCAGTATGTCGACGAAGACGACGATTAATCCCCCTTTCTATCCCGCGCTTTGCCAGCCTTCCTGACCTCGGGAAGGCTGTTGTGTCCAGAGTCACATTTCGCTTGCTTCAGATGGTTTCTTTCTGTACTATTCGTGCTCCTTAAACTCAGTCAATTATCTTTAGTTCCTTGCTTCCTCTGGATGACTGAGCCAATTGTGGAAGCTGAATAATCCGTAAGGAGCAACCCATGCGTCATTACGAAATCGTATTCATGGTGCACCCAGATCAAAGCGAGCAAGTTGCTGGCATGATCGAGCGTTACACTGGTTCTATCACTGAAGCTGGCGGTAAAGTACACCGTCTGGAAGACTGGGGCCGTCGTCAACTGGCTTACCCAATCAACAAGCTTCACAAAGCTCACTACGTTCTGATGAACGTTGAAGCTGACCAAGCTGTAATCGATGAGCTGGAAACTGCTTTCCGTTTCAACGATGCAGTGCTACGCAACATGATCATGCGTACTAAAGCGGCTATCACTGAGCCTTCAATCATGCTTAAGCAAAAAGAAGAGCGTGCAGAGCGTGCTCCTCGTCGCGAAGAGCGTAGCGAAGCTAAGCCAGAAGCAGCTGCTGAGTAATTAATCTTATGACCAATCGGATGGAGTTGAGCGGCACTGTTGCGAAACCTCCAATTCGAAGCCAAAGCCCCAGTGGCATTGCACACTGTCGATTCTGGTTAGAGCACCGCTCTACGGTTATCGAAGCTGACTTTCCGAGACAAGTTTATTGTCGTATGCCGGTTGTGGTCAGCGGGGATAGGTCACAAGCATTGACTCAGAATTTAGTACCAGGCAGCAGCATTAAGGTAAGTGGCTTTGTCGCTTATCAGACCGGCCGGAATGGTGTGGGAAAATTAGTGCTTCATGCCGACAACATTACTCAAATTTAAGATCAGGAGATAGCCCATGGCTCGTTTCTTCCGTCGTCGTAAATTCTGCCGTTTCACTGCAGAAGGCGTACAAGAGATTGATTACAAAGACGTAGCAACTCTTAAAAACTACATCACTGAAGCTGGTAAAATCGTACCTAGCCGTATCACTGGTACAAGTGCTAAGTACCAGCGTCAACTAGCGCGTGCTATCAAACGTTCACGCTACCTGGCTCTACTACCGTACACTGACAAACATCAGTAATCGGTTCGTTTTATTAAGAAAGAGGATTAAACAATGCAAGTTATTCTACTTGATAAAATCGGTAACCTAGGTGGTCTTGGCGATACTGTAAACGTTAAATCTGGTTACGCTCGTAACTTCCTTATCCCTCAGGGTAAAGCAGTTATGGCAACAAAATCTAACGTTGAAATGTTCGAAGCTCGTCGCGCTGAACTGGAAGCAAAAGTTGCTGAGCAACTGACTGCTGCAGAAGCTCGTGCTGAGAAAGTGAACGCTCTGGAAGCGGTTGTTATCGCATCTAAAGCTGGTGACGAAGGCAAACTGTTCGGTTCTATCGGTACTCGTGACATCGCTGACGCAATCACTGCAGCTGGCGTTGAAGTAGCTAAGAGCGAAGTTCGCCTACCTGAAGGTGCTCTGCGTACAACTGGTGAGTTTGAAATCAACGTTCAACTTCACTCTGAAGTATTCGCAGCAGTTACTCTACAGGTTGTTGCTGAATAATTTTTTAGTCTCAGGACTAGAAAAGAAAAACACCGGCGTCAGCCGGTGTTTTTTTATGTCTGAAGAAAATGTTAAAAGATAAACAGCAAGTTGACTGAAAAAATACTGTCCGCCTTGCTCAGTCCTTCAGGCACACGGTCGTGATAAATCCGATCGTGGGACAACTTGAGCGCGATGTCTTCGGTGATGTTGTTGATGATATTGATATCACTTTCCAGACTGGTGTTGCTGCGACCGGCCACCGCGGTCAGTTCGGCTTCAAAGCGCAGTGTATCCAGCGCCTGCCACGCAGTATTGATTTTGCCGCGAAATATCCCTTCTTCGACGATATTCGGAAAGACAATGTCGTCGTCGTCAATTTCATCCAGGTTGGGTTCCTGATAGCGATAACCCGGACCGGCTTCCACTTCCAGTACAAACGCGTCGGTATTGGCAAACTGGTAACCCAGACCGCCCGACAGGGTATAGTCCTTGAAATAGGCGCTGTAGCGAGAGTCGACCCCTTTAAAGCTGCCGTACAGGTAGGTTTTCTTACTCAGTTTGTAGTCGGCCTGTGCTGAGTAATTCGACTGGCGTTTATCCTCTTCGCCATCTTTATACACCTGATAATATTTCCACTCGCCGTTGATACGGTAAGGGCCGGAGGTGTATTGCGCACTCAGGCGCGAGTTGAGCGATTCGGAATCGGTATTTCCTGAGTGAGATTGATAGCCAAACTCGACTTCCGTATCCCAGGGTGATGGCACTTCAATGTCTGACTCGGATGGGGTTGCTTCCTCAGCGTGAACCGACGCTGCGATCAGGCTTAAGCCTAAAAGCCAGAATTTTTGCACGAAGTACCTCTGAGTAGTGACATGAATGAGCGCATGGTAAGTCGACCGATCTTAAGGTGAGTCAACAAAAGGTTAATTCTACATAAGAAAGGGACAATCTGTCCCTAACTTAATTACAAATCTTGTATTCTGGTTATAATGGGCGGTTACGAAATAGTGGTTGAGCAGAAGCATGGCTGATTACAGAAACGAACAGAGAACTCGCAAAATTCAGGACGCGCAGGTCGACGCGATCAAAGTACCGCCGCATTCACTGGAAGCGGAGCAATCGGTAATTGGTGGCCTGTTGCTGGACAACGAACGCTGGGATTCGGTTGCAGAACGTGTTATGACCCAGGATTTCTACAGTCGTCCGCATCGCCTCATTTTTGATGCGGTAAAGTCGATTCTGGAAGACAGCAAACCGCTCGACCTGATCACTTTGTCGGAATACCTGGAGCAGCGCGAACAACTGGATGATGTTGGGGGATTTGCGTACCTGGCGGATCTGGCTAAAAACACCCCGAGTGCGGCCAACATCAATGCGTACGCCGACATTGTAGCGGAACGTGCGCTGGTGCGCAGTCTGATCAGTGTGGCGAACGAGATCGCCGATGCCGGTTACGATCCTCAGGGACGCAGCTCGGAAGATCTGCTCGACCTAGCCGAAAGTAAAGTGTTTAAAATCGCCGAAGATCGAACCAATGAGAACGAAGGCCCGCAAAACGTCGATAACATCCTGGAAAAGACCCTCGAACGTATTGAGCTGTTGTACAAGTCGCCGCAGGATGGCGTGACCGGGGTGAACACCGGCTTTATGGATCTCAACAAGATGACCGCCGGTCTGCAAGGTTCAGATCTGGTGATTGTCGCAGCGCGTCCGTCGATGGGTAAAACCACGTTTGCGATGAACTTGTGTGAAAACGCGGCGATGGAGCAAGACAAACCTGTGCTGATCTTCTCTCTGGAGATGCCATCGGAACAGATCATGATGCGTATGCTGGCGTCTTTGTCGCGGGTTGACCAGACCAAAATCCGGACCGGTCAGCTGGACGATGAGGACTGGGCGCGAATTTCTTCGACCATGGGCATCCTGATGGAGAAGAAGAACATGTACATTGATGACAGCTCCGGTCTGACACCGACCGAAGTGCGGTCTCGTGCGCGCCGTATTGCGCGTGAGCACGGTGGATTGTCGCTCATCATGGTCGACTACTTGCAGTTGATGCGAGTACCGGCGATGTCGGATAACCGTACCCTGGAGATCGCCGAGATTTCCCGCTCCCTCAAAGCGTTGGCTAAAGAGCTGAATGTGCCGGTGGTGGCGCTGTCTCAGCTGAACCGCTCACTTGAGCAACGGGCAGACAAACGACCGGTAAACTCGGACTTACGTGAATCTGGCTCTATCGAGCAGGATGCCGATTTGATCATGTTTATTTACCGTGACGAAGTGTACAACCCGGACAGCGCATTAAAAGGCACCGCCGAAATCATCATCGGCAAGCAGCGTAACGGTCCGATCGGCTCCGTGCGTCTGACTTTCCAGGGACAGTGGTCCCGTTTCGATAACTACGCGGGTCCGGCGTTTGATGATGAATAATGCGATGAGTTATATGAAAGCCGCCACTGCGTGTGTGGATCTCAAAGCCCTGCAGCATAATCTGGCTCAGATTAAACGACGCGCACCGCACAGCAAAGTGATGGCGGTGGTGAAAGCCAATGGTTATGGCCACGGTCTGCGTCATGTGGCCAAGCAGGCCAGCGGTGCGGACGCTTTTGGTGTCGCGCGAATTGAAGAAGCCCTGCAGTTGCGAGCGTGTGGGGTGGTCAAACCCATCCTGTTGCTGGAAGGGTTTTACTCGCCGGTCGATTTACCGGTGCTGGTGACCAACAATATCCAGACGGTAGTGCATTGCGAAGAGCAACTGGCCGCTTTGGAGCAGACCAGTCTGGAAGCGCCGGTGGTGGTATGGCTGAAAATCGACAGTGGCATGCACCGTCTCGGGGTTCGCCCGGAACAGTATCAGCAGTTTGTCACCCGTCTGAAAGCCTGCCCGAATGTAGCGAAACCGCTGCGTTACATGAGCCATTTTGGTTGTGCTGATGAACTGGATAAAGCCACCACCACCGAGCAGACAGAACTGTTCCTATCGCTGACTAAGGGGTGTGAAGGTGAGCGATCGCTGGCGGCATCAGCAGGCTTGCTGGCCTGGGACGACAGTCATCTCGAATGGGTGCGTCCGGGCATCATCATGTATGGCGTATCACCGTTTAACGACAAAGATGCGCAACAGATGGGTTATCAGCCAGTAATGACCCTCAAATCTCACCTGATCGCCGTGCGTGATGTCAAGCAGGGCGAGAGTGTGGGTTATGGCGGGATCTGGACTAGTGAGCGAGACACTAAGATTGGGGTGATCGCGATTGGTTATGGCGATGGTTATCCCCGCACGGCGCCCAATGGTACGCCGGTGATGGTCAATGGCCGCCGGGTGCCGATTGCCGGTCGGGTGTCGATGGATATGCTGACCGTCGATCTCGGACCGGACGCGACCGATAAGGTCGGCGATGAAGCCGTGCTGTGGGGCAATGCTCTGCCGGTTGAGGAGGTGGCGCAGCACATTGGCACCATCGCCTACGAACTGGTCACCAAACTGACCTCCCGGGTCGAGATGGAATACACCGACCAGGCATGAAGACATTTACCCTGTTAACGCTGGCTATTTTTGCCAGCGTTTTTGTGTCTGCGCCAGCCCGAAGTCAAGAGAAAGACCGTGCGATGGTGCCGTTCTTCTTTTCCACTGACACCTTGGGGACCACCTTGGGTTTAGCTGGGGTCGCCAAAGGCGTGGGACAGAAACAGGCTGCCTTGTTTGGGATGGGGCTCTATTCCGAAAAAGACAGTTATATCGGTTACTTTGCGGCTTTAAACTACGCTCTGCACGACACTCTGTTGGTCAATACCCAGATGTATCAGGCGCGCTACAACGACACTCCGTATTATCTGGCTGATCAAGGTCGCAACGACTCTTCGATTGACGATGCCACACTGACGAGTGGCCTGGAGAGAAAATATCAGCTTGAGCTGCGGTTTCTTTTACCCTGGGGGTTGGTCGAGCAGCAGGGGATGGCGGGCTTGTTTCGCCCACAGCGTTCGGTGTCGACGGCCTCCCCGTTGGATTCCGGCGTGTCGTCCGTGAAGCTGATGCCCTTCTATTCGTCTCGTGCGCTGGAGCAGGGTACTCAAAGCGACAGCACCACGGGTCTGAAACTGACGTTTGACTGGGACAACCGTAACAATCCGCGCAACGCCACTCAGGGCTCCCAGACATCGTTGGCGATCACCTCCGGAACTGGAGAGACGAGTCACCCTTGGGTTAAGTGGGAGCTGGAAAACAGCCAGTTTTTTTCCTTCGGACCACTGGGTAACTGGTTTAAGCAACAGGTGTTGGCACTGGATTTCTATACCGCCGATACGCCGAGTTGGGAACATTGTGATAATACTGCGTGCGCCCGGCCGCCAGAGCAGGAGCAAGTCCGGTTAGGTGGGTTGTATCGCCTCAGAGGTTATAGCGGGGGGCGGTACCACGATCGCGCCGCAGTGCACTATTCGCTTGAATACCGGGTGTTACCCGAATGGCAGCCGCTCAACGACATCCCACTCATTAACTATTACGATATGCCCTGGTGGCAATGGGTGCTGTTTGCCGATGTTGGCCGGGTGGCCGATGAGTACGATTTGCAAACCCTTCATCAGGACATGCGGTGGAGTGTCGGTGGCGCAATCCGTTTTCAGGTTGAAGGTGTGGTGGTTCGCGCCGAGCTGGCAAAAGCTGCCGATGAAGACAGCTTTCGAGTGATGATCAACCAGCCCTTTTAAACGGTTTCTCCCTGCAATGTGGCAATGATACGGCGTTGGCCACCATGGTTGCGGTGCTCACCGAGATAAATTCCCTGCCAGGTCCCCAGCGCCAGTTGTCCCTGACTGAGAGGAATCGTCACGCTGGCGCCGAGAAGCGACGCTTTGATATGCGCAGGCATGTCATCGTCGCCTTCGTACGTATGCTGATAATACGACGCACGTTCAGGAACGAACTGATTAAAATGCACCTCCATGTCCATCCGCACTGTGGGGTCGGCGTTTTCATTCAGCGTTAAACTGGCCGACGTGTGTTGAATGAATAAATGTAATAATCCCACAGAAACTCGTCGGATTTCTGGCAATTGTTGTTCAATTTCATCAGTGATCAGATGAAACCCTCGCGGCCTGGCGCGCAGGTGCAGGGTCTTTTGGCTCCACATATCCGGCTTCCTTGATATTCTCATTGGCAAAACTTAGCTAAGACGTTAAGGTGTTGGCCTTTATCATCCGGTGCTTTCCAATAGCATAATCGGTTTACGTGACTTATCTCAATGATGGTGTCACAGGGCTGCGTCATAATGACAGTCTGAAAATTAATTACAAAGACAAGTGGCCTGCCTGCGGGGAGGCGACGAACAGTTTCTTTTTGCTAAATCGGGGATTCTGCAATCCGGCGAGAAACAGCTAGGATTAGTGGAATGAAACCTACAGTCACATCGGGATACTGACCATGTTGAAAAATATCAATCCAACGCAGACACAAGCGTGGCAAGCGCTGACTGCCCATTTCGAATCCGCTCAGGATATGGATCTGAACGCGCTGTTTGCTCAGGATGCGGATCGTTTTAACAAGTACTCTGCGCGTTTCGGCTCAGACATTCTTGTCGATTACTCTAAAAACCTGATCAACGAAGAGACGCTGAAACAGTTGTTTGCGCTGGCGGATCAGACGGAACTGAAATCAGCGATCGAAGCGATGTTCAGCGGTGAAGCGATCAACCAGACCGAGGGTCGTGCGGTATTGCACACCGCGCTGCGTAACCGCAGCAACCGTCCGGTGATGGTTGATGGCGAAGACGTGATGCCGGCAGTGAACGCGGTACTGGAAAAAATGAAAGCTTTCTCGGAGCGTGTGATTGGCGGCGAATGGCAAGGCTATACCGGTAAAGCGATCACGGATGTGGTGAATATCGGTATCGGTGGTTCGGATCTGGGGCCTTACATGGTGACGGAAGCGCTGGCGCCGTATACCAACCATCTCAACATGCATTTTGTTTCGAACGTCGATGGAACGCACATTGCGGAAACGCTTAAGGCGCTCAATCCGGAAACCACGCTGTTTTTGATCGCATCAAAAACGTTTACCACACAGGAAACCATGACCAATGCGCACACTGCGCGTGACTGGTTCCTGGCGGCAGCCAGCGATGAAGTGCACGTAGCAAAACACTTTGCGGCGCTGTCGACCAATGCGGATGCTGTGTCTGAGTTTGGTATTGATACCGCGAACATGTTTGAGTTTTGGGACTGGGTCGGCGGCCGATACTCATTATGGTCGGCGATCGGTCTGTCGATTGTTCTGGCGATCGGTTACGACAACTTTGTGGCGCTGCTGGAAGGTGCGCACGAGATGGATCAGCATTTCGCCAGCACGGAGTTTGAACACAATATTCCAGTTATCCTGGCGTTGATTGGTATTTGGTACAATAACTTCCACGGCGCGGAGTCAGAAGCCATTCTGCCTTACGACCAATACATGCACCGTTTTGCGGCTTACTTCCAACAAGGCAACATGGAATCCAACGGGAAGTACGTCGACCGTGACGGCAACCCGGTGACCTACCAGACCGGTCCAATCATCTGGGGTGAACCAGGCACCAACGGCCAGCACGCGTTTTACCAGTTGATCCACCAGGGAACCAAACTGATCCCATGTGATTTCATTGCTCCGGCAATCAGTCACAACCCAACGGGTGATCATCACCAGAAACTGATGTCAAACTTCTTTGCCCAGACAGAAGCTCTGGCATTCGGTAAATCCGCTGAAACTGTGCAAGCTGAACTGGTCAAGGCGGGTAAGTCAGAGCAGGAAGTGGCGGCGCTGGTGCCATTTAAAGTGTTTGAAGGCAACCGTCCGACGAACTCGATTCTGGTTAAAGAAATCACGCCACGCACGCTGGGTAACCTGATCGCGATGTACGAGCACAAGATTTTTGTTCAAGGCATGATCTGGAATATCTTCAGCTTTGACCAATGGGGTGTGGAGCTGGGTAAACAGCTAGCGAACAATATCCTGCCTGAGCTGGCTGACGATGCTGCGATCTGCTCGCACGACAGTTCAACCAACGGTTTGATCAATGCGTTTAAAGCCTACCGTGCGTAACACGGTGTGATGAGACAATAAAAAAGGTTGGCCGAGGCCAACCTTTTTTGTTGCTGCGAGCGTTTATTCGAAACAGATTTCAATAAACGCATTACCCCACTGCGAGGCAAAAGGCATAATGATGATTGCCCCTTCACATTTGTGACGAATGGTGTGGCCCTTGCCCGAAACCACCACTGGGGTGGCCATTTCGAAATCGAAACCACTTTCGGCTAGGATACGCTTTGCGCCTCCGGTGACCATGTTAGTGATTTCACCGACCATATCCGTTACTTCTTCATTCAGACCATTCGGGCGTTCACCCAACATGTTCTGCATAATTTCCAGCGCCAAGCCTTCATCAAATGTAATCGACATTGAACCACGAGTTTGCTGACCAACCATGCCAATCAGGCCGGAAACGTCACCGCGGGCAATTTCGTCTTTCTTCACACGAGGTTTCTGGGGTTTTAGTTCCAGAGAAGCCATCGTTTTCAGGACATTCAGCAGAGATGCCAGAAACGGGTTAACAAATTCAGCACGCATAACTTTCTTCTATCTATTCTTTCATTCCGAACAACACGAATCACAGACGCCATGAGTTTCAATAACGTGATTCGAGAAATGGAATCCGTGTTGCTCCGCGTTCTCTGTCAGCAAGGCTATCAGACTATCATTTTGCAGTTCAATAACGTTGCCACATTTGTCACAAATCAACAGATGAGAAAAGTGCTTGTGAGCGTTGCACGAAGCGCACGAGATAAAGCTGTTGGTGGATTCCACACGATGAATAAAGCCCTGCTCAAGCAGAAAATCGAGTGCCCGGTATACCGTCGGAGGTTTAGCCTGTGGCTCACTCTGTTTTAATTCTTCCAGCAGTTCGTAAGCGCTGGAGGCCTTTTTACTGGAGCAGATTAACTCAAACACCCGTTTGCGCTGTGTGGTCAGGCGAACGCCTCTTGACGCACAGATCTCTTCGATTTGTTGTATCAGTCTTTGGTTCAAATTCATCACCATAACCATCGGACTTGCCTAATACTATAACATTTCTCGATGGATTTGTTTTCTTCCGCTGTCATTCACGACATTTCGTCAGTGTACCCTGACGTGCACATCACAGGGCATACGTTACCTTATCTCGGTTAAAAACGATACTGATAAACCTGTCCCTCCTGGTGGTTGGGCCGATGGGTACGAGGTGACGGGATAAACTTCAGTGTCTGTTCAGCTTGAATAGTAAATAGAACATAGTAGGCCAAAAAGTCTTAATGTTATGAATAAAAAGAAGTAATTTCTATTTGTACAGCTTAACCAGCATTTGGAACATGATGATCTAAATGCTGACATAAAACTGGTGGAGTGCCGTTGCTCGCGACAGCGAACTGGCGCTTGTGGCGGGACTGGGAGGCATGCAACTGTCGTCCTGGATCGCGATAGGCTATCTGATCGCGAGTGATTCTTCTTACCCATATATTGGCAAGTGGCGTTTGGGAAATCAGCGGCGGATGCCGGGCTATTAATGATCCCTATGTCGGTGGGTGTGATTTCAGGCTCCTATTTAGCGGGTAAGGGGATTGCGCGCACCGGGATCCCGGAATGGAATCCGGTGGTGGGAATGACATTCAGCAGCGTGATGTTTCAGTTGATGGGATCAGTGCATGAACATATGTGGTTTTTGAGCGTGATCGCATGCGGTTTGGTTTGGACCTGGGTACAGTGATGCTTTCGACGCAACTGACCGTACAAACCGTGGGAGGGCGAGAACACCTGGGACGGTGATGTTCGGGACACTGGTGTACTCTATGTGGCCAGGGTTCAACGTGAGCAGTTCCATCGAAGAGCCGTTGACTATGCCAAAAGCGGCGGTAATGCAGGCATTTCAGACCGGTTATCTGGTCGTGGTGACTGCCGCATTGATCACCGCGCT
Source organism: Vibrio sp. V39_P1S14PM300 (assembly GCF_009904765.1). Lineage (NCBI taxonomy): Bacteria > Pseudomonadati > Pseudomonadota > Gammaproteobacteria > Vibrionales > Vibrionaceae > Vibrio > Vibrio sp. V39_P1S14PM300. The sequence continues at coordinate 1,660 of NZ_WXWP01000200.1, read as the reverse complement.
GATTGCCAGTACGGCACCTTTGGTCCGTCTGCCAGAGCGCACTTAAGACGGCGTATTTTCCCTGACGCTTGCCTGTGTGTATAATCCGCCACTTCTCTTGAAATCATTACCGTTAAATTGAGGTGACACCGAGGCACACGCTCAGAAGCCGCGGAAAAGGCAAACGGTAATGTGGGATCACAAAAGGTGAGGTAAATCAGTGTCTAAACCTGATACGACAAACGAATTTGTAATGCAGCGATTTAGCGTTGCTCCGATGCTCGACTGGACAGACCGTCATTGTCGTTACTTCCACCGTTTGCTGTCGTCGCAGACGTTGTTGTACACCGAGATGGTGACAACCGGTGCGATCATTCACGGTAAAGGTGACTTTCTCAAGCACAGTGAGGAAGAACATCCGGTGGCGCTACAACTGGGTGGTTCCAACCCTCAGGATCTGGCGACGTGTGCGAAATTGGCGCAAGAGCGTGGTTACGATGAAATCAACCTCAATGTGGGCTGCCCATCGGATCGGGTGCAGAACGGCCGTTTTGGTGCTTGTCTGATGGCTGAGCCTCAGCTGGTGGCCGAATGCGTGGCGGCGATGAAAGAGGTGGTCGACATTCCGGTGACGGTCAAAACCCGCATTGGTATCGATGAGCAGGATTCGTATCTGTTTCTGACGGATTTTGTCTCTACTGTTTCTGAGCAAGGCGGTTGTGAACAGTTCACCATCCATGCCCGTAAAGCATGGCTGAGTGGTTTGAGTCCGAAAGAAAACCGCGAGATTCCGCCGCTCGATTACCCGCGTGCATATCAGTTAAAACAAGATTTTCCTCATTTGATCATCGCACTGAACGGTGGGATCAAAACGCTGTCGGAATCACAGCAGCATCTGGAACATTTGGATGGTGTTATGGTTGGGCGTGAAGCCTACCAGAACCCGTATATTCTGGCGGAAGTGGATCAGCAAATTTTTGGCCTGAATACGCCGGTGAAAAAGCGTCGCCAGATCGTGGAAGAGATGTATCCGTACATTGAACAGCAATTGGCACAGGGGGCGTATCTTGGTCATATTACCCGTCATATGCTGGGGTTGTTCCAGAATATGCCAGGGGCGCGTCAGTGGCGACGCTACATCAGCGAAAACGCGCATAAACCCGGCTCTGGTATCGAAGTGGTGGAAGCGGCGCTGGCCAAAATCCCAGCCGAGCTGGATGTGTAAATTTCGCCATTAGTGAGTGGTGAAATTCACTTTATCGATGATGGGCGAAGCATATCAAAGTGCTTCGCCTTTTTTATTTCTATAAATAACAAGGTGATAGCTTATTTTATCAAACTGGCACGTAATCTGATTGGTCTTAAACAACAACGACAGGAGAATAATGATGTTTGAGTTGATTTTTGTACTGGTGTTTATGGCTACATTATTGGTAACCGGAATGACGCTCGTTAGTGTGCTGGGCGCGATTGTGCTGGCGTTTGTAGTGATGCTTGCCCTGGGGATGGTGGGTATTTTTATCAAATTGATCCCTTGGCTGATTGTGATTGGTGTCGGTTATTGGTTTTTCAAAAATGTCGTCTACCAGCCTCGTTAACCCAAGTAACGTTGGTTTGAATCCCCCCACCCAAGCATCTCTTAAAACACCACAGAATTAGTGGTGCTTTTTTATACCATATA
>NZ_WXWP01000102.1:0-13260 GCF_009904765.1 Vibrio sp. V39_P1S14PM300 | reverse complement strand
ATACAATCTTTATATCAGGTTTATTGTCGTGACGATGAAAATAATTATGACAATACGCAAAATGGATCCTGATAAGACGCAGAATCCGTGAAAAGGTGCGGTCAGTTAGGTCGGCAGACACCAAGCCGACCAGTGGAAAACCTGCCGTTTCGGCAGGTTTGGCTCTACTATTCGATGGAACGAACCTGGCTACAGGCCAGCCAGAGTGCTGTTAACACTTGCAGTGCGAAACAGAGCAGGAAGACGGGTTCGATACCAATCGCTGATACCAGATACCCTGATGCAACCAGGCCGAAAGGCATCATCAGCTTGAACAGCGAACCTGTGATACCGGCGATCCGACCGAGGTGCTGGGCATCAAAGGCTTCCTGGCGGTAGCTCCAGATGCAAATACTGCTCAACAGACCAATGGCTGACACCCAGGTAAACGCCAGTGTCAGTGTCCACGGACTGGTTACAATCAGTGGCACCATAAATCCAACCGACTCCAGCGCAATGGCGCCGATCAGCAATGGACCCAACCCCAGTTTGCGGCGAATTGTGTCGGCACTGAATGCGCCAAGCAAGCCACCGACACCGGATGCGGCCACCAGATAACTGACCTCAACGGCATTCATTGCCAATTCAGCTTTGGCATAATAAATGGCCTGAATCCAGAACACGGCACCTGTGGTATTGATCACCATCACGGCCAGTGTAATGGTCCACATATTCTGCTCCTGGCGCAGGATCTGCCAACCTTGGCGCAGCGCCGCCCATACGCCGGCATGATGCGGATTGAGCGTGCTGTGCCACTCCAGACGGTTGAGCTGCCAGTAGGAAATCAGCAGTAATCCGGCCACGGCCAGAAACACATTGTGGATCGCCGACAGCAACATCAGCGCCCCAGACAACACCGGACCAACGGTTTCCATAAAGCTACTGAGTGAACTCATTCGCGCGGTGGCCGTATTTTGCATGCTCTGAGGCAGGGCGCTTTTCATCATGGTTATACGCGCATTGTGGTAACCGTAGTTGAACGCCATCATCAGAAAAGCACAAGGGAACAGCACCCATAACGGCTGGCGGAGCCATTCTACCGCCAGATAGGAGCAACTCACGGTAACGACCTGCCCGAGTAACATCGCCTGAGACCAACGTTTTTTATCCACCCGATCAACCCAGACGCCGATGAACAACGCGAGAAGCAAGTTGGGGACAAATTCGACGGCGCGCATCCAGCCCATCATTTCGGAAGAGTGAGTCAGTTCATACACCAGCAAGGGAACGGCGAGGTTATAAATTTGGGCGCTGAAGGCGACAAACAGTGCGCTGGAAAATAGGATAAGAAACGGTCGGCTTTTCCATATCGAGCCCGGCTCTTGGGTTAGGGTGCTCATTTGTAATTCCTTTTAACGGCCTGAAAAGTTTCATTATCGAAATTAAAAGACGAAGAAAAATAGAAGATATTCAACATATTTTCATCTTTTATGTTTGCCTTATCCTTGGCATGGATGAATAAAAAACCAACGATTCATTACACGGATTTGTCATTTTTTGCTTGCCGTACGCTAAACTGTGCCGGTTATCGGTGATATCTGGGCGAAGCATGGTAAAAAAACTCAAACGGCTGCTGATCAAAATATGTCTTTTCTTGTTATTGGCGCCTGTGGTGTTGATCGGCGTGTTCAAGTTCATCGATCCGCCCATTTGGGGCTGGAAGATCGCGCGTATGGTTGCGCCGCCAGCCAGTTATCCAAGCCGGACTGAGCATCAATGGGTGCCGCTGGACCGAATTGCCACTAGCATGTCGGTGGCCGTGATGGCATCAGAAGATCAGAAATTTCCCTATCATCATGGCGTGGATACTCAGGCACTGCTCGACGTGATCCTGTCGGCAGATGATCAAGGTCCGTCCCGCGGCGCCAGCACCATTACTCAGCAAACGGCAAAAAATGTGTTTCTTTTTCCGGCGCATTCATACCTGAGAAAAGCGTACGAGCTGTATTTTGCGCTGTGGATGGAAGTGATCTGGGGCAAACAGCGCATCATGGAGGTGTATCTTAACGTGATTGAGTTTGGACCTGGTATTTACGGTGTGCAGGCGGCGAGTGAACACTACTTCCATGTCCCAGCCAGCCGCTTGACCCGATCGCAGGCTGCCCAACTGGCGGTGGTGCTGCCAAACCCTTATCGAATCAAAGCCAGCCCGATGACACAGTACACCTACCAACGTTCCCGCTGGGTGATGCGTCAGATGAACAATCTAGGATCCCTCCAGTTGTAAGCCAAAAATGTGTTCGTGCTAACGCTCCTGCCACATCGCGCTGTTGTTGTACGCTGAAATCCCTATGATGCCATGAAACATGAAAACATGGCCTGAGAGCTCATAGGGATGTCATCTATATGCGATATTGGAAAGCGCTCGCTTTTTGCCGTGACCATTTAGAGATCAACCAGTGGCAGTCGGTGTCACTGGATACGCTCGCCACAGCGCTGTGTTGTACGCGGCGCAACGCCCAGTTGCTGGTGCGCCGTTTGACACAAGAACAGACCTTAGACTGGCAACCCGGGGTTGGACGTGGCAACCTGCCTCGGGCGCGCCTGAAAAAGCCCATTGAGGATCGCCTGGTAACAAAGGCGAACCGATTGTTGGAAGAGGGTAAAGTGGAGAGTGCATTGCAGCTCATCCCAGAGGCGCAGCGCGACGCCTTCATTGCCAGTTATGTAGCCCGTTATCAGAGTCAGGCGCAGTCCACACATATTCTTCAGGTGCCGTTTTATCGCGCTACGCATTCGCTCGATCCGATAGCGATTAACCGCCGCACTGAGCACCATATTGCCAGCTATCTTTATGCCACGTTGCTTCGTTACGACCCGATTCGTGACCACTGGCACGGTGACCTGGCGCATTCCTGGTATCAAAGCGGTGACACTCTGGACGTCGTGTTGCGTAAAGGACTGCGCTTTCATGATGGCTCTGTGCTGAATGCGGCAGATGTGGTGGCGCATTTTGAGCGACTCATGGCTTCAGAGTCAGGGAACCGGGCTCTGTTTGATTGCATCGACCGGGTAGAGATACTGAGCCCAGATCGGCTGCGTTTTGTCAGCCAGCGTATGCCGGCTTTGTTGCCCAAACTGCTGGCCGATGGGGCCATGGGCATTACCAAACTGAGTCACGGTCAATTGTTGGGCACTGGGCCGTTTGCTCTCGCAGAGCAGACCGAACGCCGGACCCTGTTACACCGTTTTGCTGATTATCATGGTTATCGTCCCTGGATTGATGGTATTGAAATCTGGAATGTCGGCGCTCACGCGAAGATTTTGCCCTCAACAGCGATGTGGTGCATGGCGTTCATCTGCGTGGCAAGGCGCGGGCAGGCTATCAGGTTTGCCAGCAATGGGAGCGGGGCTGTGAGTATCTGATGCTCAATCCGTCGCGCCACCCGTGGCTGAAAAAGCACGCCCATCGTCAGGCCTTACAGCACTTGGCCACTTGCCTGCAGCCGCCTCAACACTTACTTGATGAAGAGCTGGCGAAGGCGAAGGGAATGCTGTCACAACCGGAGACGCTCACTGCGCCCGAGCCATTAGATCTCGAGGCTTTGTTTGGCCCGTTAACGCGGCCTGCGGAGCCGCTGAAGATCCTGACCTATCAACTGGAAACCCATATCACACTAGCCCGAATGCTGGCGTATGCTTTGCTGGCTCGGGGTATCCCTTGTGACTGGCAAATGCTGAGTTTTCCGGATTTCAATTGTCGTCTGCGTCAGTCTCAGGCGGACATTCTGATCAGCGGTGAAGTGTTCGGTGACGATACAGAAATGTCCTGGCTTAGCTGGCTGATGTGCACCCATTCGTTGTCAGTGTGCTTGTCATCGCGTGAGCGCACCTGGCTGCAGACTCAGATTGAACGGGTGATGAACAGAGAAACGTTGGCCCAGCGTTTGCGTGGGTTTGCTCAACTTGAAAAAAAGCTTATCGATAAAGGCGTGTATCAGCCTTTGTATCACGTGCGGCAGGAGTTGAACGTGTCTGACAGGCTGACCACGACCGAACTGCTGGCCAATGGCTGGATCGACTTTAATCAGGTGGTCATGCAATAAAAAAAAGCCGGAGTTGAAACTCCGGCGGTGAGGCTTAACTGCGACTGGTAGCGAAGTGGTCAAAGTCGTACACGTCGTCACGATATTGTACGTGATGACCGTCATACCACGCGGTTTTATAGATGATGTAGACCGGAATGCGGCTGCGCAGTGGCAGGGCTTTATTGGACGATTTACGGTATTCTGGTTTGGTGTTCAGCCCCTGTGTTCGCATCAGAGCGGAAGCAAACTTATCGGCATGTTCCACTCGGATACAGCCGGAACTGAACGCACGAGATGCGCGGTTAAACAGATATTTACTCGGTGTATCGTGCAGATAGATGGCTTCTGCGTTTGGCGTATTGAATTTGTAACGTCCGAGCGCATTCCAGTTGCCTGAGGCCTGACGCAAGCGATACGGGAAGTTATTAGGATCGACACTGCTCCAGTCGATTTGCTGATAATCGATCACTTCACTCGACCCCCAGCTTTTGAGGATCTGAATGTGGCGCTGGCTTAAGTAGGATTGATTTACTTTGGCCTTGGGCAGGATATCCTCTTTCATGATGGTGGGAGGCACGTTCCAGGTCGGGTTGAAAATCAACGCATTCATGTAGGTTTTCATCACCGGGGTCTGACGTGCTTTACGCCCTACGATCACTTTTGAGCTAAATGCTTCATTACCTTCAGCCCAGTAATGCATTGAAAAACCGGGTACGTTTACGACGATCAGCTGATCACGCTCTGTCGGCCACATTCTGGCCCGCTCGGTATTGAGTGCCAGCATGGCCAGTCGCTTACTCGATGAAACGCTTAACCATTTCAGTGTCGCCGGGCCAATCGCACCGTCGTCAGTCAGGCCATGGATGCGCTGAAACGCTTTAACCGCACTGACCAGGCTCTCGTCGTACCAGTCGACATCGTTGGCCACACCGGAGACATCAACACCAACCATGTTTAATCGGGCAATCAAGGCAGGACGATCGGCTAGTTTATCCCCTTTACGAATGACACCACTTTGGTAATAAACGGGTTGAGGTTTGGTTTCAAACTGCTTGAGGCTCTGATAGGCACTGTAGAGCGCTGGGTCGGTGATCAGGGAAGGAGCAAAGGAACGCAGATAAGCACTGGTGTTGTGATGAGCGATTGCCTGCTCAAATTCAGCGACAGAAGCCGCCTGAGGTTCTGGTAATTTGCTGGTCAGGCGCGAGCTGAAAAACCATTTTTCACCCTGGATCGGAGCCTGTTGTGCATAGCTGAGGTACAACAGAGCGGTATCGGTTGCCAGCAGATCGTATTCAAACCAACTGTGGCGCTCTCGGTACAGGCGCAGGTAATCCAGTTGATGGCTGAATAACGGACTGAATCCGGCCCGCTGGATCACTTCCAGTTGTTGTTCAAACTGGTCACGCAGTTGTTCGTCGGCCCAGATCAACTGCAAATCCGCATCCTGATACACGCGACTGGTTAAAGCCGGATACTGGAGCATTGAGATAATTTTTGAGTTTTCTTCGAACCAACTCAGAGGCTCAGTGCGCGCGTGCGCCATTGCCGGGAACGCGACCAGCAAAACACTTAGCCAACAAAATAATCGTGTTCTCATAGATCTGCTCTCATTTCTCCTGTTTATGGTTATGACGCTTTTGCACTGTTTTGTTCCGGGATTCTTCGCCTGGAATCGCCGCATCACAAGGTGTGATCAGGGTTACAGTTTACGACGGCATTATCCACCAAATTTATGAAAATTGTGTGATATGAAATTTATCGCACTTGATTTTAACCAAAGTGCTCAAGGATTGCTCATGTAAATGCATGAAAATTCAATCTTAGTGACGGCGCTCAGGCCCGTGCATTGTTAGGGCAAAATTGTTCTCAAAGGTGAGACGATGGCAGTTTGAGTTAAATCTAAGACAAATATCAGAGTGTTAAGCTTAAAATCAACAAGTTAGGAATAAAAGAGTCAGGCTGTGAGCGTACCAGGCGATGAAACGCTCGCCTTGGCCTACACTAGTTACGATCAATTTCATCGAAAGGAACTTCTTATGATTACAGCACTTTACGCGTCAGTGTTGGCGGGACTGCTGATTTGGTTATCGTTTCAGGTCATTAATCAGCGACGTGACAATAAGGTGATGTACGCTGATGGCGGGGTGGAAAAGCTAACTATTGCCCGCACGGCACAAGGGAACGCGGTGGACTACATTCCTATCACGCTGATTCTGATGGGGCTGGCTGAGTTCAATGGTGCTGGTGTTTTCTGGATCCATCTCACCGGACTGGTGTTCTGTGCCGGGCGCTTTATTCATGCTCGCGCGATCCTTAACGAAAGTCTCAAAGGCCGGGTCAAAGGCATGAAACTCACCTTTGCCGCTATGGCAGGGCTGATCCTCCTGAATCTGGTTAATCTGCCGCTGGCTAACTTGTGGTAACAAGATGAAGCGTTTGTGGCCAGCGGCCTGGGTGCTGGTGCTCACAGGGTTAGTGCTGAATATCCTGGCGATCCTGTTGTCGAGTATCGTGCTGGATAAACTGAGCTCAGACAAAGCCCAGTTGAGTGAGCAAAAAGCGGAAAACCTCTATTCAATCCAACTCGCCTGGAATGGCGTTGAGACGCTGGAGCGCAAACGAGAGGCATTGCTGCTCCATTTGCAACTCGCGTCGCAGGCTCCGCTCTCCAAGTCGCTGGATGAGGCACTCCGTGGACAGCTGGCGATCTGGGTGGGGGACGACAGTGTGGCGCACGTTACGCCGGATCATTTACCAGCCTTGATGGTGCAGATCAACGCTGCCCAGCGTCATCAGCGGGAGCGTATTGATGATTTTTATTTGCAGAATCTGTCGCTGAATGAACGCACCTTGCAACTTGAAGAGCGCATTGCGTTTTATAAAAACATCGCTCTGTTCCTGCAAATTTTTGGTTTAGCGCTCATTCTCGCCCGCGATCTCGCTCGTCAGTCTTAGTGCTTGTTCATCGATATTGGGGTGATTGAGAACCTGATAATCAGGCAGTTCTCGCTTGAGGCCGATGAACGTCGCCAGCGCGCTGTCCACCGACAACTGATTGGCCAGCCAGTCCGGCAGCGCACCGCCCGGGTTTGCAAAAGCGGTGTATTCGATGTGTGTCTGGCCGTTGGTCAGTTTTTCCAGGACCCAGCGGGCCCGTACCGCTGTGATACGGATGTAGTCTGGATTTTGCGGTAGATAGTCACTGGCGTCTTTGATGAGCAGTTCGAATGCGCCGTCAACAATCTGATAGCGAGAATAAGTCACCATGTCGCGATCTTTGGCGGGCCAGGGGGCGGCAAACTGGGTGTAGACAATATTTTCGTTAGAGCTGATTTGCTGTAACACCCGGCTGTGGCTGGCGTTATCGATCCAATTAGGGATGTTGTCACTGTCCTCCAACAACAATAGAAAGGCTGAGTAGCGGGTCGGAAACAGCATCTGGGCGCGAATTTCAATCAACCCATCCTGATGGTCGCGCTTTTCGATGGTGATGCCTTGTTCCGTTTTAATGAATGTCCATGTTTTTTCGTTGGCGGAGTAAGAGTAAGTACTAACTAAAGCAGCGAGTAACACCATCAAGCGCATAACGATTCCCTGAGTCGAGGTAAAAAAAAGGTTGTCCTAAGACAACCTTACAAGTGTTTCATAGACAAACGCTAACAAAAACTCCCTCTTACAGAGATCTTATTTCACCATGTGCTTACGCTCGTCAGAGCGAAATCGATCACTGAAAGCGTTCGGATTAGATCAGTGCCTGGCTGGAAAGCAAAAAGATCCCGAGTGTACAGGTAAATAAAGACAGTACGGTTGTGAGCGCGATAATGTTGGCAGCCAGTTGTGCGTTGCCCCCCATCGCTCGGGCCATGACGTAACTGGCGGCCGCTGTGGGCGAAGCACTCATCAAAAAGACCACCCCCAAATCCAGTCCGCGAAAGCCAAATCCGATAGCGGTGCCGGTAATCAGTAGTGGGGCCAACAGCAATTTCAGCCCGGTGGCAAACCAGGCGGGAGCTTTGTCGTGCTTTAGCGCGCTGATATCGAGCGAGCCGCCGGTACACAGTAATGCCAGAGGCAGGGTCATGCTGGCGAAATACTGTCCGGCATCAATCACCATGTCGGGCACGGGAATCGCCAGAGCGTAAACCAAAATACCAATCACAATCGCCAGAATCAGTGGGTTGCGCGTCATGGTTTTCGACATCACTTTGATCGCCTGCATTCCGGACGCTTCACCTTTCGGGGTCAGTAGGATGACTGCCTGGACGTTGTACAAAAACGTCATGGCTGCAACGTAAATGGCGGCCAGCGCGACGCCGGATTCCCCATACGCATTGGCGACGTAAGCGAGGGCTATGATCCCGGTATTGGCCCGAAAGCCACCTTGTATCACCACGCCTTGATCACCGTTGTCACGCAGCAGCTTCCTGGTCGCCACAATGGCAATGAGGAAAAAGACGAAATTGGCAACCACACCGTAAAGAATTAACGGGGTGCTGGAGGAGAAATCGTGTTCGGCATTGACGATGCTGATGAACAACATGGCTGGCAGAGTGACCTGGAACACCAGCTTGGATGCGACATCGATAAAGTTTTCATTGATGCGGCCGGAGCGCTTTAAAAAGACACCGAGAAACAGCATGAGACAGATCGGGCCAGTAATAGACGCAGAGAACAGCAACTGATCGAGAATGCCAGTCATATCAATCCTTTGAAACAGCATGCGTAAAGAATCTATTGTGCATAATTTAAGCGTGATGCAAATAAGAATTTGCATAATAGTACGATCGTGCTAAATATAGAGCTTGATTGTCACGACGGATCACATCATGAGTAAAGGGCGCCTGACCCGGGAAACCATCCTTAGCAAAGCATTTGAACTGGCCAGTGAAGATGGGCTGGAAAGCCTGACCATCGGTGAGTTGGCCAAACAGTGCGGTATGTCTAAAAGTGGCCTGTTTGCACACTTTAACTCGAAGGAAAATCTGCAGGTGGCACTGGTCGAGTACGCCAACAGTGTGTTCACGCAGCGGGTTATTTCTCCGGCCAGAGCACTGGGGTCGGACAATATTGAACGCAAACTCAAACTGCTGCTGGACAATTGGCTGGGGTGGAATCACTCGTTTCAGGGCAGCTGCATGTTTCTTGATGCGTGGAAAGAGACGGGCCGCGAACACGATGCGACCCAGCAGGTGCTGAAAAAAACCATCGCAACCTGGATTCACTACCTTGAGATCCAGATTGATAAAGGCATTGCCAATGGTGAGTTCCGTGCCGATTTGTCGGCCGGTCAGGCGGTGTTTGAACTGTATGGGCTCTACCTCAGTGCGCACCTGTTTTATTCCATCCATGGTCAGCAGAGTAGCTATCAGCGCTTCTGGCATGGTGTGGAGTGTTTGCTCGAGCGCTGGAAAGTATCACGCTAGTGAAGTTCTGGCCTTGAGTTTTACCGATTATTTGCATTAAAAAAGCACGGTCGTTCGATTAAATGATGACCGCATAAAGGACGACATTATGAGTGAGAAGATTTATTTTAATACCTCCAACAAGTTCAGTGTAAAAAGAACACTCGTGAATGTGAGTACCCGCTTACATCACACACTGGCTCCGGCTCATGCCCGAAAAACAGCGCGTCAATTGCTGCTAACACCGGCACGAGCCAAACCAAAGAATCATGAGCCTCAAGGATTACGCAAAGGGGAAATCCATTCGGCGGAAGGTGTACTGCGCACGTATACCTTGGGTCAGGGGCCGGTATGGGTGATGACCCACGGCTGGTCGGGATCGGCGAGCCAGTTTTATCCTTTGATGGAACACGTCGCCAGTCAGGGTTATACGGCGCTGGCGTACGATCATCCCGCTCATGGGGAAAGCGAAGGCTGTTACGGACATATTCCGGCTTTTGTCATGGGCCTGGACGCGATCCTCGACAGTGTGGACGAGGTCGCGGGGTTAATTGGTCACAGTATGGGGACGGCTTCTGCGCTGGAGTGCCGACATGCGAAACTGGAAAACAAACCAATGCTATTAATTGCGCCAGTCCTCGATTACCTCGATAACTTGTTTGGTAGCATTGAGCGCTCCGGTTATTCGATGCGTTTGTTTCATGCTGTGGTGTCAGAAGTGGAACAGCAGTACCGCTACCCGATTCAGTCCATCAATCCCTACCTGCGTTTAACCCAGCGTGACGCACCGACCATTATCGTGCACGACGAGCAGGATAAATTTGCCAATTACGCAGTGTCTCAGCAGGCCGATCAGGAGATCGAGCGGGTCACGCTGGTGACGACCCACAACCAGGGACATGGTCGGATCATGAAATCATCCATGGTGTTCGATGCGTTTAATGCGCTTACTCAAGCGTAAACAGTGCGTCGTATTTCGTATACCAGCTTGTAAATCAAGCACTTCATGTTTGCTTCTGTGTGAAGAGCCGTGTGCACGGCTCTTCCATTTCGCTTAGCCCAAGCCATTCCTGCTTTCTTTATGCATTATTTGTATTGGCAAAACATCACATTTTCAGCTAAAAATTATAATCTAATTACTCAATAAGTGTGACTGCACAAAGTTGCAATCTCCGATAACAACACCGTCAGCTGGCTATGGTGGGACATAATGGTTTTTCTATTCGTTGTTAAGTACAGGTTGTACCATGAGAGCTGGCAGAGGCGTGCTTTTAGCGGGGATTGTTGCGGTGTGTTTGTTTACCGTCACACAATCTGTGCGCAATCAGGAGCGTGCCGATAAAGTAATTCGCATTGCGGTATCAAAGACAGCACTTTCTGCACCACTGATCATTGCGGAGCAGCAGGGATTGTTTGCTCGGTTTGGTCTCAAGGTTGAGCTGATTCAGATGAAAGGTGGTGTGCGCTGTGCTCAGTTGCTCAATCAGGGGATGGCTGAGTACGCCACCGCCTCCGAGTCGGTGCTGCTGGCTGAGCGGCGTCGCCAACACGATTTGGTATTACTCGCCAGCTTTGTCGAATCCGATAACGATCTTAAGCTATTGAGCCTCGCTTCCTCTCCGATTCAGGCTATTGCCGATTTATCTCAGCGCCGGGTCGGCATGACCCCCGGCAGCGCGAGCGAATTCTATTTTGATGCTGTGGTGATCGCCAGTGGCTTGCGTTCGATGCAAGTCAACAAAGTCTACCTGACCTCCGATAAACTCGACAGTGCACTGCTGTCCGGGGAAGTCGACGCCGTTTCGGTGTGGGAACCACATGGGTACTACGCATACGCGCAAACCTCCGGCCAGGTGCGTGAACTGGGCATTCCCGGCGTGTATACCTTGTCGTTTAACCTGATCAGCCAGCGGGCGTATGCCGAGCAAAACACCGATGAAGCCCGACGATTGCTGAGTGCGCTCAATCTGGCCACGCAATGGATTCACGATCATCCGGAGCGGGCGCGTCGGCAGGTTGCCACCGCACTTGGGCTGTCCCATGATCTGATTCACTGGGTGTGGGACGACTACATTTTTCGTGTGTCGCTGAGCAATGCCCTGATGTCAAATCTGCGTTATCAGATGCGCTGGTCACAGCAGCAGGGCAAAGTAGACGGTGGCAGCATGGAATTGAGCCATGTGATCGATCAGCGCCCGTTTGAACGTGCGATGCAGACTGAGGTGCCGTTGCAATGAAACGTTCGCTGCGCAAGAAGTTGTATTTCCAGTTCAGTTGCACTTTTCTGCTCTGTGCGGCGATCGTGTTACTGATCTGGAGTCAGGTTTCTCAATATAATCAACTACATAGCCAGATTGAGCAGGTCGCACTGGCTCAGCGGCAACTGGAGTTGGTGCGAACCCTGTTGTGGCAGAAACAGTATTTGTCTGAGGGCGTCAGCGCAGAAGATCGTCTCAATGCCGGACTCGCTAACTTTGAGTTAATTGCGGCGAAGATTGAGGACAAGCAAAGCAGCAATGATACTATGTTGAAGCTGGTGTCTCGTCTAAACGAATTGCTTCAGCAAGAACAGCGGCTGAACAATGCCCGTAACCTGATGCAGACAAGAGAGTTCGACAGTGCACAGGATCTGCTGTTTGCCCGCTACAACATGGTGCTGCAGAACATCACCGATCAACTGCTTGGTACTCAGCGTCAGCTCTTGGTGGACACCGAACAGCGTAATACCGGCATGATGTATCTGGTCGCTGCGGTACTGAGTGCTTTTGCTCTGGTGTTAATCATCACCGCGTTTTTCATTCTCAACCGTTTCACCCATGGTCGGCGGGCCATTGCCCGGTGTATTCGTGAGTTACAAAGTGGTAACTATCAGTACCAGGTTGGTGTTGATACGCTCGACAAAGAGTTTGTCTTGCTGGCTGATTTTCTCCACAAACTCGGCCACACCCTCAATCAGACCACCATTTCCCGTAATGAACTGTCCAGAGAAGTGGCGATGCAGACCGCGGCGATCATCAAACAAAAGAACGAGCTGCTGCACCTCTCTTTGCACGATCCGCTGACCGGGTTGTTTAACCGCCGGGCGCTTGAACATCACCTCAATGCGGCGATTGAGCGGGCACAGTCCCGAGATTCGGATGTCGCACTGATTTATTTCGACCTGGATGGATTTAAGCAGGTGAATGACCGTCATGGGCACGCTGCCGGGGATGCGTTATTGTGCACCATTGCCAAGCGATTACTTAATAGTGTCCGCGATCATGACATCGTGGCTCGCATGGGGGGCGATGAGTTTATCATCTGTTGTGAACTGGTTGGGCAGGAGTCCGTCCCGGCTTTGCTTGACCGGGTTGTGATGCTGATCCGCAAGCTCAGTGAGCCGATCAGTTTTGAACATCAGACATTGAGTGTCGGGGTCAGTATCGGTATCAGCTACTACCCGAGCCAGTCAGACAATGCAAGCAAGCTAATTCAGCTGGCCGATAAGGCCATGTATGTGGCTAAGTCGGTGCCGGGCAGCGCCTATTACCATGACCACCTCACCACTCCGATCGTTGTTCGATAACCGTCTGGCATACTCGTGCTTTTATTGGTGTTGTTTATTTTTTATTACAATACAAATCAAATATTTAATAATTATAACCTCGTCCTTGATGCGGTTAACAATTTTGTAATCATTATTATCTCCGTGTTTGAATCTGTGGGATCATATTCCGGTTCCCTCTGAGCAGAGATGCACGCTGTTTCTGTCTGACTCAGTGGGCGCGACGCCGACAGGCTTTCATAAG
>NZ_WXWP01000232.1:0-13267 GCF_009904765.1 Vibrio sp. V39_P1S14PM300 | reverse complement strand
CTATGCTAACCAGATGGTTTTATTCAAATTCTATTTGTTTCTCTGATTCGAAATTGGTTTTTATTTGAGGCGTAAATGGTATCCCGTCACACGTTAAAATTTGTCGACAATGGTTACGCAACTGTCGTGAAAATTATCGATTTTTGTGTCATCAATTTTTCTTTAACCTGGCTCATCCGTGAGTCAGGAAAAAATGAAACAATAGTTGATATCTCAGCGGCAGTTATATTCGGTATTTTGTTCGTGTTATTTGGTGAAAATACCAAGTTGTATGAGCTGCGTTTGCCGATGCGTGTGCGGCGGTTGATTGCTCGCTTTGTGATGACGGCCCTTTTGACCTACATCACGATGTTTGTTGTGAAGCATGCCTTAAACGGCATGGAAGGCTCTGCGATAAACAACTTAAAGGGCAGTATGTACGACATCTGGATTGTCTCTAGTATCCTGGTGTTATTATCGGTGCGCCTAATAGGCTTACAGCTCTACCGGATGTTCCGGCGGACGAAACGGGTTGCGATTGTTGGCTTGACTCCGGCCGGGCTTGCTATTGAACAAGCATTGTTGCGCGATTACCGCAAAAAAGATGTGAAGATTGAGTTTTATGATGACCGTTCAGAAGAGCGCTTTAGCTATTTGATCAAAAGCCCGTTTCGCGGCCAGGTAGACGGATTAATTGAAAAGGCGAAAAACAACGAACTGGATGATGTCTACATTGCGTTACCTATGGTGGCGAAAGATCGTATCCGGGATTACCTCGATCGCTTGTCAGACACGACAGTGGATACGTCCATCGTACCTGACTTGTACAGCTACAACCTCTCGGTATCGCAGATCAATACGGTAGGTAATGTGCAGACATTCAGTGTTTTTTCTTCTCCTTTTGATGGTATCGGCGCAGTGATCAAGCGCATCGAAGACATCATCATCGGCGGTGCAATAACGATATTGATTTCTCCCGTTCTGCTGTTTGTTGCATTGGGCGTCAAATTCAGTTCCCCCGGGCCGATTTTGTTTAAGCAGGATCGTTATGGATTGGGAGGGAAAAAAATCAAAGTCTGGAAATTTCGTTCAATGAAAGTGATGGAAAATTCAGTCGTAGTGACTCAGGCCACGAAAAACGATCCGCGAGTGACCAAGTTTGGTGCCTTCATTCGACGCACTTCTCTGGATGAACTACCGCAATTTTTTAACGTGTTGCAGGGGACGATGTCGATTGTGGGGCCAAGACCACATGCAGTCGCTCATAACGAACAATATCGGGTGATAGTGGATAATTACATGATTCGCCACAAAATTAAGCCTGGGATCACCGGATGGGCGCAAATAAACGGTTATCGAGGGGAAACCGAAACCGTCGACAAAATGGAAAAACGCGTACAGTACGACATTCAGTACATGCAGGAATGGTCACTGTGGTTTGATCTGAAAATAATCTTTTTAACTGTGTTTAAAGGTTTTGTGAGTGAAACGGCTTACTAACTGTGCATTGCTTGCTGGATTGGTGAGCCAGCCTGTTTGGGCAGACCTTACCCCGAAATCTCATATTGGTCCGTTAGGTATTGATTTTCAGAGCCAGGTTGGGTTGGATTACGGCCACGACAGTAATGTTACGTATCAGGCAGAAAAAACACCGGAAGGACAGGCGGTTTCCTCTGTCTATTACCAGTTGTCGCCGATGATCCAGGCGACGGGAGAGCGTGGAGAAGATCGTTATTACCTGATGTATAACGGCAATTATCGTCGTTACAACAGCAGCGAAGACGATGATTTCAACGATCATTTCTACATGTTTGAAGGAAAGTGGCGTTTTGGCTTACGCCATGGGCTGAACTGGAATATTGCACAAACACTGGGCCATGAGGCTCGCGGACAAGAGACAACCGAAGGTTTTACGTACGGTCAGTATCAAGATTTCAATATTCATCAGGCGCTCAAAACCTCACTGGTCGACTCGCAGCTTAGATACAGTTATGGCGCACCTGAGGGGCGCGGCAGCTTGCAGGTCGCAGTCGAAACGAAAGATCTTTCTTTTCGGGATACCGATGACATCCAAGAGGACTTTCGGCAGTACATTCGTGAACAGGAATGGCGCGAGAATTCCCTGATTGTCGAGCTGTTTGATCAATACTCGTCAAGGACCCGCTTTCGCTACTCGTTCATTAGCAATTATCGTCAGTATGACGTGAATGAACTGAAAGACACCAGTGAATACTACCTGCTTTACGGTATTCAAACACAACGAACCGGTAAAACCTGGATAGAAGGAAATATCGCTTTGTTGTACAAGGATTTTGATAATAACCCTGCGGCCGAAAGCTTTACCGGATTAAACTGGGATATCAAAGCGCAATGGAAGCCATTGAAACACTCTATGCTGGAATTGTATACCTGGCAAAAGGTGAAAGATCCGTCGGAAGAAGGGGGCTACATACTGGATTCCAAAGTGGGCGCGTCATGGGAGCATCATTGGTGGGTTGACCGACTGTCTACCAAGCTTGCCTACGGTTATCTTACTGAAGACTATCGGGTCACGAATAATAATCGCAGAGACAATGTTCAGACCGTCAGAGCGTTAGTTGGTTACGATTTTCGTCCCTCAATCCGGTTTGAGTTGAGCTATGTGTACAACATGAAAGATTCCAACAAAGACACCGATACATTCTTTATCGGTGCCAATCAAACTACTCCTGTAGAGCGAACACTGGGTTATGACCAAAGTGTGGTGCAGTTGACAATGAAGGTTCAAATCTAAATGAAGAAGTGGCTAGTACAGTTTTTAGTTGTGATGTTTTTGGTGTCGCCTTGGGCGCAAGCAGGCACTGAACCCAGCTCATCCTCGCCAGCCCAAACTGAGGTTTACTCGTCCAATGACGATTATCGCCTTGGTACTGGTGATCAGATCAGTATTCTGGTCTATGGCGAGCCGGATATGTCAATGAAACTCAAGGTGACCAAAATCGGCGAGGTTAACTTCCCCTACATCGGGAATGTGCGGCTGACGGGCAAAACACCTGCTGAGATCGAAACCGATATCGAAACCCGTTTGCGTGGCGATTATCTAAGAAACCCGATGGTAACGGTGAATCTGGAACAGTTTCGTAAGTTTTACATTACCGGAGAAGTAACCAGCCCTAACGGATATGAGTATCAACCTCGATTGACGGTGGAACAAGCCATTGCTTTGGCAGGGGGCTTTACTGATCGGGCGGACCGTGGAGATATCAACATTCGATTGCCTGATAACCAATTGATAAAGAATGTAAAACTGACACATCCGGTTAACCCGGGTGACACGGTAATAGTTGAACAGAGTTTTTTCTAATATGACGATTTCATTGGTAGAAAGTGGCCGCAAGCTTGAAAGTAGTATTGATTTCACGCCGTTTCTTCGGGCCCTTAAAAAGCATTGGCTGAAAGTGACGTTGGCCACCGTAATCGTGACGGGTATTTCCGTCCCTTTGGTGGCTCAAATGACCTCGAAGTACGTTTCGACGGCCACGGTCATGATCAAAGCGCAACAAGATAACGCCACACCGCTCAAGCAAATCGACGGTTACGACTCCACACGCGATCCGTACTACGAAACGCAATATAACCTGATGCAATCGCGCGTTGTTCTGGTAAAAGCCATCACGTCACTGAAATTGCAGGAAGATGAAGCATTCAATGGCGATGAAAAGAACGATGAAAGCCAGTGGACGTTATCAGAAGAAACCCGCATAGAGAATGCGCTAAAAACATTGCGGAAAAACCTGTCATTTACACTGATATTGCGTACTCAACTGGTTTACGTTTCCTATGAATCGGCCTCTTCAGAACGCGCGGCAGAGATAGCCAACGGTGTCGCTCAGGCTTTTGTCGACTACACCATTGAGCAGAAAATAACAAAAACCAAAGCTGCACAGGTGTGGAATGCGCAGCAAATGGAAGAGCTGAAAGTTCAGGTCGACGCCAAGAAAAAAGAGATGGCGGATTATCTGAATCAACAAGGCTTGCTGACATTTCGTGGTATCGATGGTTTTGAGACTGAGAATCTCGGCATCACGACCAATAAATACGCGGATGCGAAAGAGCGCCGTCTGGCTGCTCAGGCGGACTACGAGACCATGTTGAAAATTGCAAATGGACCGATTGAGAACCTGGCATCGCTACCGGAGATCTCTGGTCACGCTCAACTTCAGGATCTAC
Organism: Vibrio sp. V39_P1S14PM300; assembly: GCF_009904765.1. NCBI lineage: Bacteria > Pseudomonadati > Pseudomonadota > Gammaproteobacteria > Vibrionales > Vibrionaceae > Vibrio > Vibrio sp. V39_P1S14PM300. The sequence goes on along the minus strand of NZ_WXWP01000232.1, from coordinate 9,079 downwards.
GTATTGCCTTGATTCAGGCTCAGCGTAGCTTGTCAGATTTGAGCCGTCGTTATGGCCCCAAACACAATAAGATTCAGGAGGCCCAGGCGCAGATTGATGCCATCAAAAAGCAGACTTATCTATTACTGAATGAATTGAAACAGGGTTTACAGAAGACATATCAGGCAGCATTGATTAAAGAGCAGCGGTATAAAGCATTACTGGATAACCAAGCCACAGATTACAAAGCGTTGGTGGCCAAGCGTGATCACTACAATGATCTCAAAACTGAACTCGATAAGACCGAAGATTTATACAAAGAACTGTTTTTACGCACGAAAGAACAAAGTCTGACGTCGACATACCGTGAGTCGGATGCCGTGATATACGATCCGGCGGTGGTGGCGGAGAAACCACAGAAACCGAATAAAGCACTGCTGATCGCGATGGTGTGCGTCATGACATTTATTCTCAGTGTGTTGGCAGTGATTGTTATGGCCGCGTTGGATCGTCGAATTACCCATCTCGGTCAGTTGCGAGGCAGATTGGGTCTGGACAGCGCGGGAGATTTACCCAAATTCGAAACCCAAGGTGACTGGTTGCGTCGCATCAGTGAAAACCCGGCTTCAGCTGAGATTGTCCACGGTATTAATGCCGCAATTCACCTCGACGCTGTACCGCAGATGAAAGTGCTGGGTGTAACGTCTTGTTTCACGGATGAAGGAGCCTCTTCGCTGTGCCGTTTACTGGCTGATGCGATGAGCGATAAGAAACGCACACTGCTGGTGGATCTGGATTACCGGGCTTCGCACCCAATGGTGCTCGCCTCGGCCAAAGAGAATCAACAGCAGGGCGGTTTTTCTGCGTTGGTCAACCAGTTGGGTAAGGAGCAAATTGTTGGTGTTCGACAAAATTTAGACGTTGTCGCACGCGGTGAGCTGGATGAGTCGCCTCTGGTCTTTTTTGACCGTGATGAATTTACGGCCTGTATAGATCAGCTATCGCAACAATATGATCAACTGATCCTGAATCTGCCAGCGCTGGAAGAGAGCAAGGATACTCTTTTGGTATCTCGAGTGTTGGATGTTCTGGTGGTGGTGGTCAAAGCCAATCAGCATCAGTCGCCGGAACTGACGCGTGAACTGAGTAAGTTAACGATGTCGGCAGAGCAAAGCGTCTTTGGTGTGCTAAATCAGGTCAACGATGATGATCTGCAAAGCGAAGAAAGCAAAGCATTTGTTGCTCAGGGATCGTCACTTGCTTTGGATACGCTGGAGCAAGCATGAGTTTGATTCGTAGCATCACCACAATCGCCGGCTCTTCTGTGATGTCTCAGGCGATTGGTGCGCTTTCGATCTGGCTGATTTCCCACTATTACGGCATGGCCGAGGTGGGCAACTATGCGCTGACATACAGTATTGTTCTGATTGGCGCACAAGTGTGTATGTTTGCGTCTCAGTTAATTCTGCCCAAACAACAAGAAGAATGTTTGTCACAGAACATTGTGTTCTGCTTAGTTCAGACGACAATCATCGCGATTCCTTATGCAATAGCTGTCGCGATGATCTTCAATAGGTCAGTAACGATTTTGTATGTGCTGACGCTTTGTCATGCCTGGATTTTGGTCTCTGAAAACTTGTTGCTCAGAGTCGAAAAAATGAAACTGTTGGCTCTGCAGAGAATGTCTGCATCACTGGTGGTGATGAGTGCCATTTTACTGAGTCACAGTGTCACACAAATTTACCAGCTTTGGGCGGCTATGCTGTTGATCATGATTGTGCTTTGGCTAAGCTACTCGATTGATTTCAAAGCGTTAACCTGGTCACAGTGGACGCCAGCGGCCAACTGGCAATTTTTCCTGGAAAATCGCAGCCACATCATGAAAGTTGGCAGCGCCGAAGTGCTGGCGATGGCCAATTCGAATCTCCCGACAATTCTGATCAACTTCTGGTTTTCGGCGTTAACGGCAGGGTACTTTGCAGTGGTCAGCCGGTTTTGTCTTGCGCCTGTGATCATTGTCGGTAACGCTGTTCGAAACTCAATCTTTTCCAAATGGTCGATCGATTTTCGCAACAGTCGATTTAATTACGATGAATTCATTAAAGTCCGCAAGCTGCTGTTTTTGTTGGGGCTGGTTGCCTCGGCAGGAGTGTTTATCTTTTACCCTATCGTTATGCAGCTCGGGTTTAGTGATGAATGGATTGAGTCAATTCCGACATCCCGTTACATGTTGCCGTATCTCTTTCCAGCGTTGGCGGTGTGCCCACTTACGGTGATTGAACTGGTATTTGGATCTCCCAAATATTTTTTACGCATTCAGGTCGAGCAGTTATTGGTGGTGGCGGCGGCGTTTGTCGTTCTTCCGTATTTCTATAACGACTATGCCTACTCGGTGTTGGCGTTCGCTCTGTTGTCGGCGCTGCGCTACGCGTTTATCTACGTACGCGTGAATCAAAGGGCGCGCAGTTTGAAACGGGCTGAAGGGGTAACCACCGCGTGACATTGAATAATGGCTTGTTCTTGCAACTGTATACTTTTGCCACCTTGGTAGCGTGTGGTCTGATTCAGTATTTTACTGGCATCGGGGCGGTGCTGTGGTTGCCATTTATTCTTGCGTTTCTGATGCTTGGGCTGTTGATGATGCAGGCGCGTTACAGTGCGTTCGCTCTTGACCCCCAAGAGCTTGTCACGATGACGCTGTTTGTTGGCTTCTTTGCGATGGCGGTGATATCGACCGTCTTGCAAAGTGGGCTCACTGTTACCATTGTTGGACTCAAAAATGAGCTGGCGTTGAGCTTGGTGATGCTTTGCATGTTGCTTGGTTTCTGCCGTGAGTCACAGTTGTATCGTGTAACAAAAGCGTTGTATTGGGTGTTCTACCTTCAGTTTCCGGTAATTGCGTATCAAATCTTAGTGGTAGTACCCCAGCGAGTCGCGTTTAAAGGTGAATACGAAAAATGGGATTCCGTGGTTGGCACATTTGGTGGCGATCCTATGGGAGGCGGAAATACTGCGGCCATGGGGCTTTTTTGTATGCTGATCATGCTGCTTAAGCTCTCAGAATACAAACATGGCGTCGCCAGCAAAAAGAGCACCGCCCTGCATATTGGCGCCGCCTTTTTGTTGTGCATTGTAGGTGAGGTGAAATTTGTTATTTTGATTTCACCTTTGCTTCTGGCGTTTGTCTGGTTTGCACCAAGTTATGTGGCGGGAATGAAGCGCTACGATTTGAAAATGATGTTGGCCATCATTGGTGGCGTGTTCAGTTTGATCGCGATTGCGATTGCAATTTTGGCTGCGTCATACGTTTCTTCGCTCGGCGCGGATCCGACCACCAGCGCACTGGATATTTTTATCACATCACTCGACTACATTTTGGACCCCAATTACGTGATGCCGTCAGGGGAGTTAGGACGTTTAACTACCTTGTTTTTCTGGTTCAACAACAGCGATTTATATGGGTTACCAAGTCAGTTGTTTGGGTATGGGTTGAACGCCACAAACCACGGCAGTAGCGTCGCGCCTGGTTTCCTCAACATCGTATTTAACCTGCTGTTGGACTCGACATCGTTGAGTATGATGTTGTGGGAAATCGGCCTGTTTGGAACCCTGTTCTACGTGATGACTGTCTTATACGCCGTCCAGATTGCGTTTCCTAGGCCGTTGCTCGCCAGCCAAGAGCTAAACCATACGGATAAGCAACTGCTGTCCTGGCAGCCCGCATATATTGCGTTTATTTTTGCCGGATTGTTGAGCTTGCCGTACAGCCAGATTCTGATGCTAACACCTATGTATCAATTTCTTTTTTATTTTTCACTGGGGGCCATTTTGGTCATCCGAAAGTCTGTTTTAACCGCGAGCACGCAGTGATATGACTGAAAAACCAATGATCAGCGTGATCATCAAAACATTTAACGAGCAGGCCGGTATCGCCAACACCATTGTAAGTATCCGGACTCAGTTGGATGCGTTAAGTTTGCCTTACGAAATTTTGGTTGCGGACAGTTTGTCGACCGACGCCACTCAGGAGATTTCTTTGCAGCATGGGGCAACGGTGATCGCGTTGCGCCATGCGGATGAACGTTGCTGTGGGGTCGGACATCAACTGGGGTATTTGCATGCTCGGGGAGAGTTTTTGTTGCTGATGGACGGTGACATGCAGCTTGAAGCGGGTTTCATTCGCCTGGCTTTGGATTTCTTGCAGACAAACCCGGAATACGCAGGCGTTGCCGGCACGGTTGAAATGGATGAGGCCGTCAGCTACGAGTTTCAGTCACGTAAGCAACGACTGGCGACAATCTATCCGATCGGAGACTGCGACCACCTTGGTGGTGGCGGAATGTATCGTAAAGCCGCCGTTGATGATATAGGTTACCTGACCAACCGAAACCTGCATTCGTATGAAGAAGCCGAACTGGGTATGCGCCTGACGTTAGCCGGTTATAAACTGCATCGTCTGAATGTGCCATACTTTTACCACCACTCTTATGATCTGTCGACATTGGCGTTGCTCACCCACCGTTGGCGCAGCGGCTATCTGTTCGGTTCGGGCGAGTTGCTGCGAGGCGCGTTTGGTAAGTCGCATTTTAAGCAAGCTTTGTTCACGGTAAAAAATGCCTTGCTGTTTGGTGGCTATCTCACTCTGATTGCGTTGTCTCTGTTGAGTCTGAATCCGGCATTAGTGGGATTCGCGCTGATCCCATTATTGGGCTTTTTTATCCTTAAAACTGTGCGGAATCGTTCTGTTAAAGCCGGTGCTTACAGCGTCTTGAATCTCAGCATGCATTCTGTCGGATTCTTTGTTGGACTGTTTCGTCCGGTCAAAGATCCAATGGCTGCACCAGAACACAACGTGAGAGAGAAATGAGATGAAAGTATTGATGGTCAATAAGTTTTTCTTTCACAAAGGTGGCGCTGAAACGGTGTTTTTTCAGGAGCGGCAACGGGTAAAACAAGCGGGCATCGAGGTGGTTGATTTTGCGATGCAACATGAAAACAATCTCCAATCGCCATACTCAGACTTTTTCGTCAGTAACGTCGACTATCATGGTGGGCACTCGCTTTCTTCAAAGATACAGACGGCCATCCACTTTATTCATAATACGGAGGCGTGTGAAAAGCTGGCACGACTCCTAAAGCAGGAGCAGCCGGACATTGTCCACTTCCACAATATTTATCATCAATTGACGCCATCGATTATTAAAGTTGCGCATAATCATGGTTGCAAGACAGTACTAACGGCACACGACACGAAAATTGCTTGTCCGAGCTACACGATGTACCGGGATGGCCACACTTGCGAAGCATGTCTGCAAGGAAGCGTATGGAACGCATTTCGTTACCGTTGCCAGCAAGGCTCTGCGTTTAAGAGTTTATTGTTGTCGATAGAAGCAACATTTCAGTCGCTGGCGAAAAACTATCACCAGTTAGATGTGATTGTCTCTCCGAGTGAGTTTCTGGCGAAGATTATTCGCCAGAAGTTGCCGGATAATCGTATCGAGGTGATCGTCAACGGTATCGATGAATCCATTGATGCATCACAGTCGCAAGATGGCCGCTACTTCCTATATCTGGGACGCCTGAGTAAAGAAAAAGGCGTAGCAACGTTGACCGATGCTTATCAACTGAGCCAGCGTCATATATCACTGAAGTTGGTCGGTGACGGCCCGTTGTATGACGAGATCAGTGCACGGTATGACAATATCGATATGCTAGGGTTTAAAAGTGGTGATGAGCTGCATGCGTTGATTCGCAATGCAACGGCGGTAATTGTACCGTCTGAATGCTACGAGAATTGTTCTATGTCGGTAATTGAAGCCATGGCGTATGGCAAGCCAGTGATAGGGGCTGATATCGGCGGTATTCCTGAGCAAGTTCGTGACGGCATTGAAGGGCGGTTATTCGAAGCGGGCAATGCGCAATCTTTGGCAAGTGCCATGGACAACCTGGCGAACAACACACAGCTGGTTGATCGTTTCGGGGTTAATGCGCGTCATCGCTTTGAAGAAAAATATACCTTAGCTACGCATCAGCGGCATCTGCTGGCATTGTATCAATCTCTGGTAGGAGAAACGTCATGAAAGTTACTGTACTCGGCACGCGCGGAATACCCGATGTGTTAGGCGGAGTGGAAACCCATTGTCAGAACCTCTATCCGGAAATGGCCAGTCAGTCGGACATTGACATTACTGTGATTGCACGATCACCTTATGTGCAGTACACGCGGAGCGAGTATCATGGGGTTCAGCTTAAATCGGTTTGGGCACCCCAAAAGAAATCGCTGGAAGCCATCTTGCATTCCACTCTGGCCGCTCTCACCACCCTGACTGATGGATCAAAAGTGGTTCAGGTACACGCTATTGGTCCAGGGTTGGTTGTGCCACTGTTAAGACTACTGGGCAAACGGGTAGTCTTCACGCATCATGGCCCTGATTATGATCGCCAGAAGTGGGGAGCGTTTGCCAAAGCGATACTCAAACTTGGTGAAAAAATGGCGGTGACCTATGCCAATGATGTGATCGTCATTTCAGAAGTGATCAACCATTTAATAAAACAAAAATACGGTCGCCTTGATGCTCATTTGATACATAACGGTGTGCGAGAACCACGACCTATAAATGCGAGCGTTCAGCAGAAAATTTTGACCAAACATGGTTTGGCCGAGAAATCGTATATTGTTGCTGTTGGACGGTTTGTTGAAGAAAAAGGTTTCCATGACCTGATCAGTGCGTATCAGAAAGCGGACATTGAACAACCTTTGGTTTTGGTCGGCGACGCTGATCATCCGACGCCATACAGTGAGAATTTGAAACACCGGGCTGAAACGACACCAGGCGTGCAGTTGACTGGTTTTGTCAGTGGTGATGAGTTACAGACCATATTCTCTCAGGCTGGGCTATATGTGATGCCGTCTTACCATGAAGGGTTACCTATAGCGCTTTTGGAGGCAATGTCATATTCACTGCCAGCTATTGTCAGTGATATCCCCGCGAATAAAGAAGTGAAACTGGAAGATCGCGTGTACTTCCCAGTATCGGACGTGGATGCCTTAGCCGATAAGTTACAACAGGCCCACATCGGAGAGCGCTGTGATTACTCAGCGTATCTCAGCAAATACAACTGGGCAGAAATAGCTCAGCAGACACTGAATGTCTGGAACAAAGCAGCAGGAAAGTAAAAGAGTGATCGATAACCGAAGTAAAGCCGTTAAGCAGTTCTATCACATGCTGGATAAAGACGTGGCAGATAGCCTAGATGAGTCACAGCGCAACGAAATTGAACGAACCATCGATGCGATGGGGTTAGTCACCCGGCATCCTCTGGATGTCAGGAAAACCATTCCCTGGATTGGTAAACGTTATTACTTCGTGTTACTTGCAGGACGCGATCGGCGGCGTGCCGTTCGGTATGAGAAATCGCGGCTGCTGAATTTTTTGTTAACCGCGACCATTACGTTGGGGATTGTCGCGATCATTGTACTGGCACTGCTGGCGTTATATCTGATCAAGTCGGCGCTTGGTATTGATGTTTTCAAGCACTTCTCATTTGGTGTGTGGGATTGGTTTAAGGACCTGTCTGGCATTTAAGGAGGAGCAAACGGATGCTCAAAGCGATAGTGGATAAGTTGTTTCGTCTGGAGGAATGGCAGATCGGTGTGGTACGAGACAGCCATTTCACAGACGCGGATTTTTATCAGAAGGTACGCTGGTACAACTTCGCCGGTTATTCGTTTGAGGCGGATCCGTTTTTATTCGAGCTTGATGGCTTGCCTTATCTCGCATTTGAAGTGTATAGCTATTTCGTCGGGCAGGGGAAACTGAAATGTTTCGACTTAGCAGGCAAGGAATACGATTTTTTTAGCGATATCAATGAACAGAATGGGCATGTTTCGTTTCCCTATATGTTTGAGTATCAGGGCGAGTTGTATCTGATGCCGGAAACGTCGGATCAAAAGGTAATTAAGCTGTACCGTTTTGAACCGGAAAATCAAAAGTTTATTTATGTCCGGGATTTGCTTTCTGGTCACGAGTATGTCGACAGTGTTCTGTATCCGCATCAGGATGGCTGTTACCTTTTTACGTCCAGCAATGAAGCCCCAACCAAGCAGCGTTTGTACCGGGCTGATGAGTTGACGTCAACGTTTCTTGAACACCCCCAGTCTCCGATTGCGGATAGTCCCCAAAGTGGCCGAAACGGCGGTGCAATTTTGCAGCATAACAGTCAACTTTTCCGGGTAGCACAGACATCAGAAGGTTCAGTGTACGGCCGTTCCATTCTATTGATGCGTATTGAGTCGCTCAGTCGCGATGAATATCGAGAGAGGGAATGGCAGGAGTTGACACCGTCGGCCCCATTTCCAGATGGATTGCATACGTTAAATCAGTGTAATGGAACGTGGGTCATTGATGCCAAGCGTTACAGCTATGCGCCGACCAATATAATCATAAAACTGGCTCACAAGCTGGTACCATTCTTCCGACCAAGTACTCGCTACCCTTTGCATTACGCACAACGAAAGTTACCAGATGACATTTGATACATACAAAAATCCCCAGAGTCGCTCTCCGGGGATTTTTAGATTCATTTGATTAGTTGTTATGCAACGTTTTCAGCGCTACTGCCGGTTTTTTTTTCTTGTTGCATTTTAGTCAGGAAGTAGACGTTGACGCAGGCAATGAAACCGTTGGTCACAACAACTGGCCATGCATCGATCATCAGACCGTAAGCGGTAAAAAGTGCACAACCAATAAAGTTAAGTACGCGCAGTTTGACGATGTCTTTCATGGTGAGCGAGATCGCCACCATGATAGAGGCTGCGTAACCCATAATTTCAACCATGTTCATGTCCATTATTTGACCCTCTTGTATATGCCGCACAGTGTCAGTGTGGGTACCAATCTTCTCTTCGTGAGATTATTGAGGAAGCTCCATGCCTCGAATGGTCTGTTTAATTAACTGGTTTGAACTATAACAGTGCTAAATGTGTGATAAAAGCCCCAAAATAATGAACGGAGAAGGTTAGCGATTACGCAAACGTTTAACGCTATTATCAAAAATGTAATTACCAATACTGTTGAAAGATAAGTTCCCTGTATACAAG
>NZ_WXWP01000095.1:0-13397 GCF_009904765.1 Vibrio sp. V39_P1S14PM300 | reverse complement strand
AAGTTGGTGCGTGCTCTTTAACTTGTGTGGAGTTGATTTTATTAACTTTATGAAATATTTGAAAATTATAATAGAGAATAGGTTGGCAATCATTTTGCTTTAACCTATTTAACAATGAACTCGTACTGCAGTTCACTACACCGACGTCACAGGCAACGAAGCCTCTCCATTAAGGAGGGGCTTTTTTTTGCCTCAGAGAAAGGAATCGAGCATGACACAACAAATAATCCATTCGACCTGCCCGTATTGCGGCGTGGGCTGCGGAGTGACGATACAACAACAAGGCATTAAAGGTGACACTGACCATCCTGCCAATCAGGGCGCACTTTGTGTGAAAGGTTCGGCGCTGAAGGAGAGTCTCCAAATGCCGAGTCGTCTGCTGTATCCCAGGCTGAATGGTGTCGAGATCAACTGGTCTGATGCGATTGAGACCGTGCGTGAAAAGATCACGGATGCGATTAAACACTATGGCCCGGATTCTGTCGCGATGTACGTCTCGGGTCAGTTACTGACCGAGGATTACTATGTAGCCAATAAGTTCATGAAGGGGTTTGTCGGTTCTGCCAATATTGATACGAACTCAAGGTTGTGCATGTCCTCGGCGGTGGCTGCGCATTGTAAGGCTTTTGGTGAAGATGTCGTGCCAGTGAGTTACGACGATTTGGACAAGGCGGATTTAATTGTTATCACCGGCGCCAACACTGCCTGGACTCATCCGGTGATTTTTCGTCGAATTCAACAAGCGCGTGAACAAAATCCTAACCTCAAACTGGTGGTGATTGATCCCCGCCGCACCGTTACAGCGGAGCAAGCCGATTTACATATTCCGATCGGTAACGATGATGACGTCGCTCTGTTCAATGGGTTGTTACGCTACTGCTGCGATCATCAGGCGGTTGATGAAGCTTTTATTGCTGAGCATACGGAAGGCTTTGAAGCTTTGCTGGCCGAGGTTGAAAAAGCGCATTATCAGTTGGATGTGCTGAGTCAACAGTTGGGCGTGAGTGAGTCGATTCTCGGGACTTTCTTTCACTGGTTCGCATCGTCTCACGCTGCCATTACGTTGTTCTGCCAGGGAGTTAATCAATCCACATCGGGTGTCGACAAAGGCAATGCCATCATCAACCTGCACCTTGCAACCGGACAGATCAATCGTTGTGGCAGTGGTCCGTTTTCGATTACCGGTCAACCGAATGCGATGGGAGGACGCGAAGTTGGCGGTCTGGCGAATCAGTTGGCCGTGCACCGGGGATTTACTTCTGAAGACATCAGCGCTGTAGCGCAATTCTGGCAGGCACCCAATGTGGCAACCCAGCCGGGTCTGAAAGCGGTTGACCTGTTCAGCGCTGCAGAGCGAGGCGAGATCAAAGTGTTGTGGATTATGGCCACCAATCCGGCGGTATCGATGCCGGATAACCAGCAAGTACGACGCGCGTTAGAAAAGTGTGACTTTGTCATTGTGTCGGATATTACCGCGGACACTGATACCGCGCGTTACGCCGATCTGCTGCTACCGGCCTCTGGGTGGGGAGAAAAGCACGGGATGGTGACCAATTCAGAGCGGCGCCTTTCTCGCCAGCGACAATTTTTGCCAGCGCCTGGGGAAACCCGGCCTGACTGGTGGCAAATTGCACGAGTCGGCAGTGCTTTATGTGACTATTTGGGCGTCGCGGATGCGTTTGATTATTCTACGCCCGCCCAGATCTTTCGTGAGTTTGCGGCGATGACCGGACTCAATAGTGGCACGCCGTTAAAGTTGGATTTATCACAGTTTGCGCACTTGAGCGACGAAGCGTACGACAATTGGCTTCCTTGGCAGTGGGGAGGCAATAAACCTTTTGGTGATCATCATTTTTCAACCGATACCGGCAAGGCTCGTTTTGCAGTGACCGTGCCCTGCGTGCGCCGGTCTGATTTGTGGTTAAACACGGGCCGTCAGCGTGACCAGTGGCATACTATGACTCGTACCGGACACATTGCACAATTGAGCGCGTCTGAAGTGCAACCGACACTGTATCTAAATGCGCTGACAGCTGAAAGTTATGCCATCAAATCAGGTCAACTGGTCGAGCTTGAACAGGGCGATACTTCTATTCTGGCCATTGCGGAGTTGGACAATGCTCTGAGTGACCAGCAGTTGTTTATGTCCATGCACTGGGCGGGGCGCTATGGTGGCCAAAGCCAGATCAATGCTGTGGTGCAAGCATGCACGGATCAGCAGTCGGGGCAGCCCGCGTTTAAATCATCTTCAGTCAGCCTCAGTCAGGTAAAAGCGAAAACCTATGGCATGTATCTGGGAAGTCGGGCGGATTTTTCACTGTGCACCTACGCATCACTGCAACAGGAACGCAACGGTCAGATATGGCGGTTTGTGGACAGGGAAGAGCGAAACATTGAGGATTTTCAACGTCAGCTCACTCAGCGTCGTTTGGTATTAGAATTAGAAACCGGCTGGCTGGGAATCGATTGCACCATCCACGGCGAGCATCCTGAAGTGGCGGCTATTTTGATGTTGTCAGGTAAGCCGATCAAAACGGACTATCAAGCGCTGCTGTCGTTACTTGGGATGCCGCTTGATATCGGTCGACTATTGTCCATTTGTATGGCCACGCAGCAGGCAAAGCTGATCTGTAGCTGTTACCGTGTCACTGATTGGCAGATTAAGCGGGCGCTTGAGTCGAAAGAGTGTGTTGACCTGAAGCAGTTGCAGACGTTACTCAAATGCGGTACCAACTGTGGCTCCTGTTTACCGGAACTCAAACAATGGGTGCAAACCTGTCAGACATCGCTTGTCACAAATGAAGAGGAGCGCCACGCATGACACAGCAATCTTTGGATGGTTTCTTTTCAGGAGACTTCTCTAGTCACACTGACTGGTATCAGCGTACGCTACCATCAAAACCGAAAACGCAGCCCCAAGCGGGTCGTGTGACGTTGGTTGGAGCCGGGCCTTGCGATCCGGAACTACTGACTCTTAAGGCGCTAAAAGCGATTCAGCAGGCGGATGTTGTGATCTATGACCGACTGGTTGGCCGCGACATACTCGAGTTTGCCGATCCCGATGCGGAAATGATCTACGTGGGGAAACGCTGCGGCAGGCCAAGTATGTCTCAGGAAAGTATTAACGCCGAATTAGTGCGTCAAGCGAAAGCAGGAAAACAGGTCGTCCGTCTTAAAGGTGGTGATCCGTTTGTATTTGGTCGAGGGGGCGAAGAAGCATTAGCGCTGGTGTCGGCTAACGTGGCCTACCAGGTTATTCCCGGCATTACGGCGGCCTTGGGCTGTGCCGCGAGTTCCCTGATTCCCCTGACTCACCGGGAAGTGTCGCGCAGTGTAACTTTGGTGACAGGACAGGTTGTGACGGGGTCACTTCCTGCGTGGGCTGAATTGGTGGCATCGGGACAAACCTTAGTGTTTTACATGGGGTTGGAAAAAGCAGCGCAGATTCAACAGGGACTGATGGCGCACGGTCTTAGCAGTTCAACCCCGGTGGCGATTATCGGTAAAGGGTGCAGTGCAACGCAGGAAGTGCACACATTGTCTCTCGAAACGCTTGAAAAACATGCGCTTGAATTGAAAGGGCTGAGTCCGGCGTTGATCATTTTAGGTGATGTCGTCAAACTGCGAGCAGCCTTATTGCATAATGCTGAGTTGCTGCAATCTGTACAGGAAGACGTATGAGTTCCATTTTAGAGTGTATCCGCACTGTTGGGCGCGGAGAGCGTGGCCGTAAACCATTAACATTTGAACAAGCGTACCAGGTGATGGATGAGTATCTGGATGGCTTGTGTGATGACGATCAGATGGCCATGCTGATGATGTTAATCCGTGTTCAGAACGAGACAAAAGAAGAGATTGCCGGTTTCGTCAAAGCTTTCCAAAAACGTTTGCCGGTGGTTGGCGCGGATATCGACTGGCCGTGCTATGCAGGTAAGCGTGAGAGTGCCGGGCCGCCGTGGCATCTTTTAGCGGCGCGGATCTTGGCTGATAACGGGTATCGTATCCTGATGCATGGCTATCAGGACAATACGACCCTACGCGAGCATGCCGAATCGTATTTATCCAGATTCAATGTTGCGGTGGCGCACAGCGCGGAACATGCTCAAAACCTGTTGGCCAATGACAATCTGGTTTACCTGCCGCTTGCTCAGTTTGCTCCACAAGCTGAAACCATGATTGGCTGGAAAAAACGGTATGGTTTACGTACGCCAATCAACACAGTAGTTCGTGCGTTAAATCCAGGCGGCGCAAGGCTGGGTTTACGGGGCAGTTTTCACCCTGGATTTCAACAACTGCACGCCGAAGTGGAAAGTCTGATTGGTCAGCATAGCGAATCTGTTGTCTCATTCAAAGGTGTGTCGGGTGAATCGGAATACAATCCCAAAGTCAGTCAAACGGTTTGGCTGAGCCACCAAGGTAACGTCAGTTCGTGTTACTGGTCTGAACAAATGCTGACAGAGGTTCCGGCGCCCGTTCAATGTCCATTTGCAACGGCCGAATCAGATCTCGGGCTGATGGCCAACACCATTATTTCAACTATGGCAGTTGTGTTGTTCGCAGAGATGCAGGATCGCGACAGCGCCTATGCTCAGGCGTTTGAGTACTGGAAGCATTACTGTAACGCCTAAACTCTTCACTCTGGCACATTCCTTGAAGTTACTGAGATAAATGACCAGTTAACTACAAGGAATGTGTATGGCCAGACAAATCAATCCAACCTCGTTGATTATCTGCTGCGAACATGCCAAAGAGCAGGCGCAGTTGAGTACTCAATTGGTGAAAAACTACGATCAGATCTTAACCTGCCGACTTTCGCAATTAGAGCTTTTATTGGATAGGGAGCCGACGGCCCGGTTGTTAGTGCATTGGTATGCGCCGTGTGCGGAACTGAGATCCATCGTCGAAGTTTGCCGGCAACGCAAAGTGCCACTGTTAGTGCTGATAAAATCCATTTCTACATTAAATTTCAAGTCGTTAGAAGAGCCATCTGACTATGTATTGTTGCCGCATTCAATGGAAGGCGAGTTGAGTGTTTGGCTGGAATACGCTGCTCGGGTACGCGTGAGATATCAGAAAATGTGCGATGAAATCGCATCGCTGAACACTAAAATCGAAGACAGAAAAGTGATTGAACGTGCCAAAGGTCTGATTATGAAAATGCATAAGATGGACGAAGAGTCGGCCTATCAGGCCATGCGGAATTCCGCGATGAAGACCAGTCAGCCTCTCAGCCAGATTGCTAAAAACATCCTGACCACACTGGAAACGCTCGGCTAATGAGTTACTACTTTGGGGTTAGGGTATTTTTTTGACCTTGGTGCAGAGCGCACCATAAGCAAGCGTCAATGGCAGTAATATGACATTGTTTGTAGTTAATTTGTTGATTGTTATGGATAAAATACTTGGCACGTTACTTGGAATACAAAGAGTAAGGAAACAAACGCAATTTCACAATCTGAATCAAACGTAACTTAAAACCTGTCAACGGCGGCAAGATTTAAGAGCAAAGGCGCTACCGTAAATATTGCGGTAGCGCCTTTTTGTTTGAATAAATCAAAGGGAGCATTGAGATGAAATATTTGAAAATGATTCGGGGACATTGGATAGCAGCCACGTTAGCTGGTGTTATCTCTACGTCTTCATGGGCTTCGCCACTAGGTGAGCCGGAACTAGAGGACTTAAAGTTCGGCTTTATCAAACTGACCGATATGGCGCCTTTAGCGGTGGCGTATGAAAAAGGTTTCTTTGAGGATGAGGGCCTCTACGTCACGCTCGAAGCTCAGGCGAACTGGAAAGTACTGTTGGACCGCGTCATTGATGGTGAGTTGGATGGCGCTCACATGCTGGCAGGACAACCTTTGGGGGCGACGATAGGCATTGGTACCCAGGCGCAGGTTATCACCGCGTTCAGTATGGATCTAAACGGCAACGCAATCACCGTCTCCAACGATACCTGGCAGCAAATGAAGCCACACATTCCAAAGCAGGCTGACGGCAAACCACAGCATCCAATCAAAGCGGACGCGCTAAAGCCAGTGGTGAGTAGCTTCCGAGACAAAGGAAAGCCGTTCAATATGGGTATGGTGTTCCCGGTCTCTACTCACAATTACGAATTGCGCTACTGGCTCGCGGCGGGTGGCATTCATCCGGGCTATTACGCGCCGAAAACCGGGGACAACAGCGGGCAATTGAAAGCCGATGTCTTGTTGAGTGTCACGCCGCCCCCGCAAATGCCATCCACCATGGAGGCGGGCACTATCCAAGGTTATTGCGTGGGCGAACCCTGGAACCAACAAGCGGTGTTTAAAGGCATAGGTGTGCCTGTCGTCACCGATTACGAGATCTGGAAAAACAACCCAGAGAAAGTGTTTGGTGTATCGAAAGCCTGGGCGGAGAAATACCCGAATACTCACATTCGTGTTGTTAAAGCATTGATTCGCGCGGCTCACTGGCTGGACGCTCACAACAATGTGAATCGTGCAGAAGCGGTCAGCCTACTTGCCAAAAGCGAGTATGTCGGCGCAGATGCCGAGGTGATCGCCAATTCAATGACTGGCACCTTCGAGTATGAAAAAGGCGACAAACGTGAAGTGCCTGATTTCAATGTGTTCTTTCGCCACAATGCGACGTACCCCTATTACAGTGATGCCATTTGGTACTTAACCCAAATGCGTCGCTGGGGACAGATTCCGCAGGCTAAACCTGATGCGTGGTATATGGATATCGCCAAGCAGGTGTACCGTCCTGATATCTATCAACAGGCTGCGTTGTCACTGATTCAAGACGGAGTATTCAGCGCTGCGGACTTTCCGGATTTTTCTGAAGAAGATGGCTTCCGCGCCCCGCAGACTCATTTCATCGATAACGTTGTGTACGACGGTCATCGGCCAAACGAGTACCTCAACCAGTTTTCTATCGGCCTGAAAGGGGACGATCAGGTGTAACGCGTCTGGTGAGAACCTTGGTTTACATCGCCAGACCCCAAAAAAGGATACGACTATGTCGAGTAATGTAATCGCTCTGTTTCCAGGCAGTGGTGCGGTGGTCAGTCGCAGCAAAGCGCTGCTCCTGCCAGTGATTGGTATTGTGATGTTTTTGATGATGTGGCATCTGGCCGCACGAGAGGTACATACCTCATTGGGTACGCTCCCCGGGCCCGCTCAGACGTTTACCCAGTTGAGCCATTTGGTAGACGAACACTGGCGTGAGCGCGAAAAAGCACAGGCATTCATTGAACATCAGGAAAAGCGTAACGCCGCAAAATTGGCTAAAGATCCACATGCGGAAGTTCGGATTCGGCCATACACCGGCAAACCAACGTATTTTGATCAAATCGTCACGAGTTTGTTTACCGTTGCGTGCGGCTTTGTGTTGGCTTCATTGATTGCGATACCGCTTGGTATTGTGCTTGGATTGAACCAAGGGCTTTATCAGGCATTTAACCCCATCATACAACTGCTGAAGCCGGTCTCTCCTCTGGCGTGGTTGCCGATTGTCACCATGGTGGTCAGTGCCACGTACGTGAGTGACGACCCCATGTTCGCCAAATCGTTTGTTAATTCGCTGTTTACAGTGGCGCTATGCAGTTTGTGGCCAACATTGATCAACACAGCCGTAGGGGTTACCAGTGTCGATAAAGATTTGCTTAACGTGAGCAAGGTATTGCAGCTCTCTTGGTGGAAGCATATCAGAACCATTGTTTTGCCATCGGCGGTACCGATGATTTTTACTGGCCTTAGGTTGTCGCTGGGGATTGCCTGGATGGTATTGATTGCCGCCGAAATGCTCGCACAAAACCCCGGGCTGGGTAAGTTTGTTTGGGATGAATTCCAAAATGGCAGCTCGGCGTCTTTGGGGCGGATCATGGTAGCCGTTATTACTATCGGATTGATCGGTTTGTTGCTAGACCGAGGCATGTTGCAGTTGCAGAAATGGATGTCGTGGGACAAACAACTGGAACTTCGTTAATGGCAAGGAGGCCGTTATGTCAAAACCTTATCTCGATTTGACTCAGCTAGGGATGCGCTTTCCCACCAAACAAGGGGAGTTCGTCGCGCTGAAAAATGTCAACCTCGATATCAACAAAGGGGAATTCATCTCTCTGATCGGTCATTCCGGCTGTGGGAAATCAACTGTGCTGAATTTGGTGGCAGGGCTGTTAATGCCCACCGATGGCGGCGTGATACTGGATGGGCATGAAGTTGCAGGACCAGGGCCAGAGCGCGCCGTGGTGTTTCAGAATCACTCATTGTTGCCATGGCTGAGCGTGTATCAGAACGTCGAGTTAGCCGTTAAACAGGTCAACAAAGGGAGATCCACTGCGCAAGTGAAGTGTGAAACCGAGCATTATCTGGACTTAATTCAGATGCAGCACGCAGCCAACAAACGTCCGGATGAAATTTCTGGGGGTATGAAGCAGCGAGTCGGCATCGCACGGGCGCTCGCACTCAAACCAAAAGTCTTGTTGATGGACGAGCCCTTTGGCGCGCTGGACGCTCTGACACGTGCACATCTCCAGGATGCTTTGATGCGTATCCAGGCCGATCTCAACAGCACCGTCATCATGATTACTCACGACGTTGATGAAGCAGTTCTGCTATCCGACAAAATCGTCATGATGACTAATGGTCCGGCGGCCACCGTTGGTGAAGTACTGAATATTCAACTGGAACGCCCCAGAAACCGAGTCGCGTTGGCCGATGATTTGACGTATCAGAGTTATCGCCAGAGTGTGCTGCGTTTCCTGTATGAAAAACAGTCCAAACAAGAAGCGGCAGAGAGTGTGCCGTTGGTGAAAACGGCATAGGAGCAAGATGATGGAACATATTGTAATTGTCGGCAACGGCATGGTAGGGCACCACTTAGTCGCGCAAATGGTTGAGCAAGGCCTGCATCAACACAAGCGTATTACCGTCATTGGTGAGGAACGCTTCATCGCCTACGACCGGGTTCAACTCTCGTCTCTGTTTTCAGGCAAGTCACATCAGGATTTGATGCTAAGCAGCGAAAATTGGTATAGCGAACACAACATAAACTTGTTGCTGGGTTGTCAGGTCACCCACCTGGATACTAAAGCACAGAGACTAATGCTGGATGAAGATACGGTTCTGGGGTATGACAAACTTGTCCTTGCGACTGGTTCATATCCGTTTGTGCCGCCAATAGAAGGTAAAGAGCGAGACGGCATCTTCGTCTACCGCACGTTAGATGATCTTTCATCAATCCGAACCGCTTGCCGGGGAGCGAAAAGCGGCGCCGTGGTCGGTGGTGGATTGCTTGGGCTTGAGGCGGCTAATGCGCTGCGCCTGCTCGGACTGGAAACACACGTGGTTGAGTTTGCGCCCAGATTGATGCCCGTTCAACTTGATGATGGATCAGGACAACTGCTCAAAGAAAAAATCGAGTCACTGGGTTTACAGGTCCATACCAGCACGTCGACTGAACGCATTATTGACGGTGAACATGCACGGCATCGTATGGTACTCAAAGAGCAGCAGCCTCTGGAAGTGGACGTCATCGTTTTTTCTGCGGGCATTCGTCCACAGGATGCACTGGCTCGTTTGGCTGGTATAGAGATTGGAGAGCGCGGCGGAATTGTCGTCAATGATCAGTGCATGACCAGTGCACCGGGTGTCTATGCCATTGGGGAATGTGCGCTGTGGCAAGAGCGGATATTCGGACTAGTCGCACCAGGCTATTCAATGGCACGAGTGGTGGCGAAGCATTTGGCAGGTGACACGCAAGCATCGTTTCAAGGCGCTGATATGAGTACAAAGCTCAAGTTACTCGGAGTGGATGTTGCGTCAATAGGAGACGCGCACAAAGTGACCCCATACGCCAGAGAGATGGTACTGCAGGATACAGTAGAAGGCACCTACAAAAAGCTGGTGGTCGACGAATCCGGGACCCAACTGTTGGGTGCGATTCTGGTTGGTGATACTGGTGACTATGACGCGCTGCTGCAATGCTACCTCAACCAAACCGTATTGCCAGAGCATGCGGCAAATTTGCTGCTGGATACATCTATTCTGGAAGGAGAATTATCCGATAACGCGGTGATTTGTTCTTGCCACAACGTCACAAAAAGTGACATTGTCACTAAGGTTCATGCCGGAATCCACGATTTGTCCGAGCTGAAGTCTTGCACGAAAGCCGGAACCGGATGCGGTGGTTGCAGCAATATGGTGAAGTCAGTACTGGACGGGGAGTTGGCTGCCATGGGCATGGAGGTCAACAACCACATTTGCGAACATTTCGCCTTATCGCGCCAGGAACTGTTCCACTTATGTCAGGTAGAGCAGATCAGAGATTTTGACACCCTGATCAACAAACATGGTCAGGGTCTTGGGTGCGACTTGTGTAAACCGACGGCGGCGTCGGTGTT
Organism: Vibrio sp. V39_P1S14PM300; assembly: GCF_009904765.1. Lineage (NCBI taxonomy): Bacteria > Pseudomonadati > Pseudomonadota > Gammaproteobacteria > Vibrionales > Vibrionaceae > Vibrio > Vibrio sp. V39_P1S14PM300. The sequence goes on along the minus strand of NZ_WXWP01000095.1, from coordinate 3,013 downwards.
CGCATCATTGTGGAACGAACATATTCTCGATCCGCAGCACAGTAGTTTGCAAGATTCCAACGACGCCTATATGGCAAACCTGCAAAAAGATGGATCCTATTCGATCGTACCACGGGTTCCGGGGGGAGAAATAACGCCGGATAAATTGATTGTCTTAGGGGAAGTTGCACGTGATTACGATTTATACACCAAGATCACGGGTGGACAACGTGTCGATCTATTCGGAGCGCAACTTGAGCAGTTACCAGCGATATGGGAAGCCTTGATCCGGGCTGGATTTGAAACGGGCCATGCTTACGGGAAGTCGGTCCGCACCGTCAAATCTTGTGTAGGGTCGACGTGGTGTCGATACGGGGTAGACGACTCGGTTGGTCTCGCGATTGAGCTGGAAAACCGCTACAAAGGTTTGCGGGCACCGCACAAACTCAAATTCGCCGTCTCCGGTTGCACCCGTGAATGCGCCGAAGCTCAAAGCAAAGATATAGGTGTGATTGCTACAGAGAAAGGCTGGAACCTTTACGTGTGTGGTAACGGTGGCATGCGTCCTCGTCATGCTGATCTGTTTGCCTCGGATCTGAGCAAAGCGGAATTGATACAACTGATTGATCGGGTATTGATGTTCTATGTCCGTACAGCAGACAAACTGCAGCGTACGTCAGTCTGGATGGAGAATCTGGATGGTGGCCTGGATTACCTCAAACAAGTCGTCCAAAACGATTCTCTGGGTTTGTGTGAAGCGTTGGAAACACAAATGCAGCACGTGGTTGATACTTATCAATGTGAGTGGCAGAGCACCTTACAGTCGCCGGTTAAGCTCGCCAAATTTAACACGTACGTGGACGATGCGGTGGGAGTGCCAACCCCGGAATATCAGCGTATCCGTGGGCAACGTATTCCAGTGGTCGTGGAGGAGTGAGATGAAAATTTGTAATTTAAGTGCTTTGTTGCCTTTTCACGGTCGGGTCGCGATGATCGAGGGACAACAGGTGGCTCTGTTTCTGGTGCCAGAACAAGGGGTATTTGCGATCCAGAACTGGGATCCTATCGGCCGGGCACATGTTCTGGCGCGTGGGATTGTTGGTGATGTCGGGGGGGAGTTGTGTGTAGCGTCGCCACTATACAAACAACACTTTTCTTTACGCGATGGGCGTTGTATTGAACAGCCGGATAAACCGGTGAAAGTGTGGCAAGTTGCCGTCAAAAACGACGCGGTGTGGCTAGACTAATCAAAATGGGGCTTTAAGCCCCATTTTTCTCTTTTACATTTATGCGTACTGAGCCGTCAACGATTGCCAGGATTGGCGACGTTCTTCCAGGGTCTGCTTCATCTGCTGGTAACGAACTTTCAGCAGGGAATGCTCATAGCGGCGCACCATATCCTGTTTTTTACTCTCCAGTAGCTGCTTTTTCACTTCGTAATATTCGTTCATGCTTTGCAGCAGCGAATCGAACTCAGTTTGCAGACGCTCGTTTAACGCCTGATAATTTGGCAACTGCTGGATATTGAAACGAGCGGTCTGAAGCTTCATTTGTGCGCGGGCTTTTTCAATTCTCAACTGAGGTGCTTTACGCAACTTGCCTGCCAGTCCCACCCAGGCGCATGTTTTGATTAACCATTTGGTCGGATCGTATTGCCACCATAAGATCCCGTTACGGTAATCGTTTTCAAAAATATGGTGGTAGTTGTGATACCCCTCACCGAATGTGAAAAAGGCCAGAATACCGTTATCTCTCGCGGTATTTTTGTCTGTATAGGGCTGGCTGCCCCAGATGTGTGCCAGAGAGTTAATGAAAAACGTGGTGTGATGATTCAGAACCAGACGAACAGCACCCACCATCAGTAACATCCCCCACACATCCTGATAGATCAGGCCCAATGCAACCGGAACGCCGATGTTCATCAGAATGGCAAGTGGAACATAGTACTTATGTTGCCACATGACGATTTTATCCTTTTGAAGATCACGACAGTTGCTGTAATCGGAGTAGGTCGCTTTGTTGTAATGGCGTAACATCCAACCAATGTGTGAGTGCCAGAAGCCAAGCTTAGCGGAATAAGGATCTTTGTCGTTGTCGTCGACATGGCGATGATGGACGCGATGGTCAGAACTCCAGTGCAGCGCACTATTCTGAAGGGCAAAAGCGCCACCCAGCGCAAATAGGAATCGCAAGCTCCAATGAGCTTCGTAAGCCTTGTGTGACCACAATCTGTGGTACCCGGCAGTGATCGACAGATTACAAAAAGAAAACGTAATCAGAAGCCAGATCCAGTGCTCACTGCCGTAACCGAACTCAAATCCGTACCAGGGAGCGGCAACGGTGGCCAACAGCATGCTGAAAGAGAAAATAAACACGTTCAGCCAGATCAGCGGCGGTTTATTTTGCGTTTCCATTGAAATTTCCTTTGAGCTAACAAGTGTTCGCCAGAATATCAGCGTACACGTGTAAGTCAAATTTACTTTGTAAAAAGTGTGAATGGAATGTTTGGCTTTTTTGGCCTAAATGAATAGTATGAACGTTCGGTAAATCATTACAGGAAGTAATAAGGAACCAAATATGGAATTGAAAGTAGCGGAATATCGCGACTATAAACGAATTGCACAACTTCATGCTCAAAGCTGGCGGACTTTTTATAACGGCATTCTTGGCGATGAGTACCTGATGAATGAGGTGCTGGAAGAGCGCACCGCCATCTGGCAAACACGACTCCTTAATCCCCCTTTTAACCAACATGTCCTGCTGCTCGAAGAGGGGGGCCTACTGTGTGGATTCGTTTGTGCCTTTGGCAATCATGATTTTGAAAAAGGCACCATTATTGATGCTTTACACGTCGACGAAAGTTTCCGTGGTCGTGGCCTGGGAACGCGGTTGCTGACGGAAATCACTGAGTGGATTGAACAATACTTTTCTGATGGTGGCGTGTATCTTGAAGTGATGGAAAACAACCATCAAGCGGTTGAATTTTATAATCATCTTGGTGGTAAAAACTCACTGCGCCGCCTTTGGAATGCTC
>NZ_WXWP01000225.1:0-13424 GCF_009904765.1 Vibrio sp. V39_P1S14PM300 | reverse complement strand
CTTCTTGGCTCGATCGCTTTGTTGCGCATCGTTTTGCAGCCCCACTTGCTCAAGTTCAACCAGCAAATTGCCTAGATTCATGATTCCCTCCACAAGGCAGTCAGAACATTAATAAGCAAACAGTAACATATAAAAATCTGTCATCAGCAGGCTTTTTGTTCTTAAATCACACTCACTTAACAAACAGAAAGCCAACTTAATGATTAGCAACAACAAAATTTCACTTTATTGTGCAAGTTCATTGACCTTCCCCTTAGGGAAAGGTCTATACTTAGTTTCTCTTTGAATGGATATGTTGTTATGCCTAAGTACTCTCTTCGTACAATTTGGATGACGTTGCTGACTTTGCTGGCCTTTTTAGTGTCTGGCGTATCATCAGCTGATCCAAGCATGGCATTTCAAATCTCATCCTCTGCACATCATCAGTCCATGATGTCGTCCCCGAGTACAACCGACCATACGCCCAATGCGCATCACTCGATGGCAAAAAGCAATGGTTATGGTTGTGACGGCTGGTCCGGGTTACAAGACTGTTGCAACGTTACGTGTATTAGTGCTCTTGCCACCTTGCCTGCACCGATAACCAGTTTGACGCGCTCACACCTGCGCGCGCCCGTGCCTCACGATCTGCCTGCGATAAAAATCAAACGGCAAACCACACTCTATCGCCCCCCTATCGTCTGATTTCTTTTCAATCTGATTGTATTCCGTTTCATTTAACACTTTAGAAACGGGTGTTTTCGCCTGGCCTGAATTCGTTCACGCCTCACGATTGATGGAATCTACACGTGAAAATCAAACCATCCATACTCGCTATTGCTGTGAGTGGACTGGTTGGGTTGACGTCTGCGCCACTGGCTGCTTCAGGCAGCTTACGTACGGCGGTACAACAAGACGTACCCGCACACCAGCCCATACTCAAGCAATGGATTGAACTCGCGCTGGAAAATGACGCGAGTCGCAAACAAATCTACGCTCAGGAGTTATCCCTGAGGGAAACGGCCATCGCCAATGCCACACTGATGGATCCGAAACTCAAAGTCGGCGTCGGCGGCCTGCCCGTCGACAGCTTTAAATTTGATGACGATCCGATGACAAACATCTCGGTCGGATTGATGCAACAGTTTGAGCGAGGCTCAACACTTGATCTCAAACAAAAGCAAACGGGGCAGCAAGCCGATGCAATGCAACTGCAACGCCAGACACGTGAGCTCGAGGTCGCGAACAGCATGACCCAGCTTTGGCTTGAGCTGGGTTACCAGCAACAAGCCGAACACATCCTGCGTGAGAACCTGCGCCTGATGAAAGAAATGGAGCGCTACATTGCGACCAACTATCAGCTCGGGAAGAGTGACACTCAGGATCTGATTCAAGCTCAACTGCAAGTGAGCAAGCTGGATGAAAAACTGCTTGCCAATCAACAAATGCAGCGTCGTATCCAATCCCAGTTGTCCGAATGGTTAGGTCCCGCCTGGCTCAGCAATCAGGCCCGGATTTCCGCCAGTAACACACTCGACTGGCCTGATCTGGAGGCCAAGTTACGCCAATCTGACGGCAACCAGCACTATGCTCTGCTAAACCAGCACCCCATGCTAAAAATGGCCGATGTGGCCGTCGCCACCAGTCAGACTCAGGTCGAACTGGCTGAGCAGGCATACACACCTCAGTTTGGCGTGGAAGTCATGTACGCCTATCGGCAAGCCAACAACATGCGAGGCGAACCCGCGTCGGATTTAGTCAGCGCCTACCTGACACTGGATATTCCGCTGTTTACCGGCAATCGTCAGGATCGCCAGCATGCCGCCGCGCAATATCAGGTTGGTGCCGCTAAATCCAACAAAGACCTGCTGCTGGCACAAATGAACGCCAAAGTGAACGCATTGCTGGTCGACAAGAATAACCTGGAGCAACGTCTGGAACGTTATCAGGACACCTTATTGCAACGCGCTAAAGAGCGGACCCGGGCCGTAGAACGCGGTTACCAGAACAACACGGCTCAGTTTAATGACGTGCTCACCGCCACAGCCGATGAGCTGGCGCTGGATCTGGAAAAGCAGCGGTTGTTAACGGATCTGAACATTGCTAACAGCAATCTGGCTTATCTGCTAGACGCATTTGGCTATCAAGTGAACCAACCCGATCTGTCATCGACTGCCTCATCTGCTCAGGAGCGCCAACAATGAAAACAATCACTATCACGACACTGGCACTGACCGTCGGTGTTGCACTCGGCTTTACCGCCAACCAATTTCTGCCAGTTGGGCAGAGTGCCGCCTTATCCGCCAGCACCGCGTCTTCATCAACCGATGAACCACTGTATTGGGTCGCTCCAATGGACCCGAACTATCGACGAGATAAGCCGGGGAAATCGCCGATGGGCATGGATCTCATTCCTGTGTATGCCGAAGATCAGGCCAACAATACACAGGCGGCGGGCACGGTCACCATCAGCCCCTCGGTGGAGAACAACTTGGGCGTCAAACGAGAAGCAGTAAAAAAGGCCTACCTTGCGCCGCGTATCGAGACTGTCGGCTATATCGCTTTTGATGAAAGTCGATTATGGCAAACCAACGTGCGTGTGGCTGGCTGGGTCGAAAAACTGCACATCAATGCGGTCGGCGAGAAAGTCCAACAAGGTGATGTGCTCTTCACTTTCTATTCACCTGATCTGGTCAAAGCGCAGGAAGAACTGCTTAATGCTTACCGGACGGGCCGTAGCGGCCTTATTAAAGGCGCCACTGAACGGCTAGTATCGCTTGGTGTCGACCGCGAACAGATCCGCCAGATCGTAAAAAGCGGTAAAGCTCAGCAAACCATCGCCATCAAAGCCTCCGCAGATGGCATTATCGCCAGCCTCAATATTCGCGAAGGGGGGTATCTGTCGCCGGCTCAGACGGTGATCAGTGCCGGCCCGCTTGACGATGTCTGGGTTGATGCCGAAGTGTTCGAGCGCCAGGCTCACTGGATCACATCCGGCAGTCCGGCCACCATGAGTCTTGATTCTCTTCCAGGCCAATCATGGCAAGGCGAAGTGGATTATGTCTACCCTATTCTGGATCCACAAACCCGCACATTGCGCATGCGGCTGAAATTCCCTAACCCGGATGGGGAACTCAAACCGAACATGTTTGCTGGTATCACCCTGCAACCCAAATCTCAACAATCGGTGCTCACCGTTCCACGCTCAGCCGTTATTCACGCAGGTGGCATGAGCCGTGTCGTGCTGGCAGAAGGTGACGGCCAATACCGCTCTGTGCGCATCGAAACCGGACGAGAAGCGGATGACCGTGTTGAAGTCCTTAAAGGGCTCGAAGACGACGACATTGTCGTGACCTCCGCACACTTTATGCTCGACTCAGAGTCGAGCCAGTCTGCCGATCTGTCACGCATTGATTCTGGTAACGACGCAGACGCCTTGAACCATACCGCGTGGGCCAAAGGAGAGATTACCGACGTGATGGCAGATCACCGCATGCTTACCATCCGCCACCAACCGGTGCCACAGTGGGACTGGCCGGGCATGACCATGAACTTTCAGGTAAACGAACAGGTTGACCTCTCGACTCTTGGCAGAGGTCAGGCCATTGAATTTGAGATGGCCAAAACCGATGCCGGCCAGTTTGAAGTTATTAACGTGAAAGCGGACCACAGCGTGCTGGCTGCGGAAGTCTGGGTGACGGGAGACATCACCATGCTGATGGCCGATTTCGGCATGCTCACACTGAAACATCAGCCAGTCCACGAGTGGCAGTAGGACGCAGGCGTGATGAACTTTTCGGTGGCCGATGACATCGATTTGTCCGCGTTCAAAGAAGGTGAAACGGTTCGGTTTCTGATCGCTCGCAGCGGCTCAGACTACACGCTGGTTGATATTGAACCGGCAACTCAGGGAGGCAAGTAATGATTGCAGCCATTATACGCTGGTCGATCAACAACCGTTTTCTGGTGCTGATTTCGACCCTGTTTCTGACTCTGGGCGGTTTATACAGTGTCAAGAACACCCCCGTCGACGCTCTACCGGACTTATCGGATGTTCAGGTGATCATTAAAACCAGCTATCCGGGGCAAGCGCCTCAGGTGGTTGAGGATCAGGTCACCTACCCACTCACCACCGCGATGCTCGCCGTTCCAGGAGCCGTCACGGTGCGAGGTTATTCCTTCTTCGGCGACTCATACGTATACATTATCTTTGATGATGATACCGACATGTACTGGGCGCGCTCGCGGGTACTGGAGTATCTCAGCCAGGTCGCCCCTAAGTTACCACCGAATGCCAAGCCCACGCTCGGTCCCGACGCAACCGGTGTTGGTTGGGTTTACAGCTATGTGTTGCAGGACAAAACCGGTCAACACGATCTGGCCCAATTGCGCAGCTTGCAAGACTGGTTCTTGAAATACGAACTGCAAACCGTGAGCGGGGTGTCTGAAGTCGCCACAGTCGGTGGCATGGTCAAACAGTATCAGGTACAAATCGATCCGGCCAAACTGCGTGCCTACGATCTGACGCTACAACAGGTCAACAACGCCATACAAAATGGCAACCAGGAGACGGGTGCGTCAGTGGTTGAAGTGGCCGAGGCTGAACATATGGTACGTACCACCGGCTATCTGCGAAATGTCGACGATATCCGCGCGCTGCCGTTGAAAGTCACCAGCAAAGGTACTCCATTGCTGCTTGGTGACATCGCCGACATCAATCTGGGGCCTCAAATGCGTCGCGGCATCTCTGAATTCAACGGAGAAGGTGAAGCCGTCGGCGGTGTGATCGTGATGCGTTACGGCGAAAACGCCAGTGACGTGATCGCGGCCGTCAAAGACAAACTTTCCGAGTTGCAGCGCAGCCTGCCTGATGGCGTGGAAATTGTCTCGACTTACGACCGTTCAACGCTGATCAACGCCGCCGTCGACAACCTTTGGAAGAAGTTAGCCGAAGAGTTCATTGTGGTGGCGGTCGTGTGTGCTCTGTTTTTGTTCCACATACGTTCGTCGCTGGTGATCGCACTCAGCCTGCCGGTCGGTATCCTCTCGGCTTTCGTGGTCATGCACTGGCAAGGTATCAATGCCAACATCATGTCACTCGGCGGGATCGCCATCGCCATCGGTGCTATGGTCGACGGGGCTATCGTGATGATTGAGAACGTTCACAAACACATAGAACGCACCCCGTTGACCGACAAAAACCGTTGGCAGGTTATCGGCCGTGCGGCTGAGGAAGTGGGAGCACCACTGTTTTTCTCACTGCTTATCATCACGTTGAGCTTTGTGCCGGTTTTCGCACTTGAGGGACAAGAAGGCAAAATGTTCTCGCCTCTTGCCTTCACCAAAACGTACGCAATGGCCGCCGCTGCAGGCCTGGCAATCACACTGGTTCCTGTATTGATGGGGTACTTTATCCGCGGAAAGGTACTGCCAGAGCACAAAAACCCGGTCAATCGCGGCCTGGTGGCGCTCTATCGGCCACTACTGAACCTCAGCCTGAGCTACCCGAGATCGATGCTGATGCTTGCTCTGGCCCTGATGGCGTCTGCGTACTACCCCATCAGTAAAGTGGGCAGTGAGTTTATCCCACCACTGGATGAGGGCGACCTGATGTACATGCCGACTACCTACCCCGGCATATCCATCGGTAAAGCGCGCGAATTACTGCAACAGACCAACAAACTGATCAAGACCGTACCCGAAGTAGCGACCGTGTGGGGAAAGATTGGCCGCGCAGAAACGGCCACCGACCCCGCGCCATTGACCATGATCGAAACCGTCATTCAGCTCAAACCAAAAGAGCAATGGCGTGACGGCGTCACTACTGACGATCTCAGGAAAGAGTTTGATCAGTTGATTCAGTTCCCAGGGCTGACCAACGCCTGGGTCATGCCAATAAAAACCCGTATCGACATGTTGGCAACGGGGATCAAAACACCGATCGGGATAAAAATTGCCGGACCAGACCTGAACGTGATTGAGCAAATTGGCGCCGATCTCGAACCGATTCTCAATCAGTTAAACGGGACGGCGTCGGTGTATGCCGAGCGTGTCGCTGGTGGACGTTACGTCACGATCGACATTAACCGCCGTCAGGCGGCGCGGTATGGGTTGAATATCAGAGATGTCCAACAAGTGATTGCCACCGCCGTGGGCGGCATGAATGTCGGAGAAACCATCGAGGGACTCGAACGCTACCCAATCAATGTGCGTTACCCGCAAAACTACCGTGATTCGGTCGTCAAACTGCAGAATCTGCCGCTGGTAACGCCAAATGGCGCTCGCATCGCACTCGCAGATGTGGCTGACATTCGCTACGAAGACGGTCCACCGATGATCAAAACCGAAAACGCCCGTCCGAACGGTTGGGTCTTTGTCGATATCGATGGTCGAGACCTAGGTTCATACGTCCATGAAGCGCAACAAGCCGTCGCGGCACAACTCGATATGCCATCCGGTTATTCTCTGACCTGGTCTGGTCAATACGAATATATGGAGCGCGCCAAAGCGCGCCTGAGTGTGGTAACGCCAATCACACTCGCCATCATCATGTTGCTGCTCTACTTCAGCTTCCGCCGTGTTGGAGAGGTGCTGATCATTATGGCGACCCTGCCACTGGCAATGGTGGGCGGTCTTTGGCTGATGCATTGGCTGGGCTACAACTTCTCTATTGCCGTTGGTGTGGGTTTCATCGCACTCGCCGGTGTTGCAGTGGAAATTGGCGTCATCATGCTGGTGTATCTCAATCAGGCATGGCACGCGCGCAAGCTGCATGCGCAGGAAAATCATCAACCGCTGGAAAAACAGGCACTGATCGATGCTATTCGTGAAGGAGCCGGGTTACGCGTCCGTCCGGTGATGATGACCGTGAGCACCGTCATCATCGGCCTTATCCCAATCATGTATGGCGAAGGCACAGGTTCTGAGGTCATGCAACGCATCGCTGCCCCAATGATCGGGGGTATGGCGTCCGCTTTATTACTCACCCTGCTGGTTATTCCAGCTATTTTCAAACTATGGAAGAGCCGGGAAGTCCGGCCAACCAATCCAACTCAATCGTCACTCTCGGATAAATAAGGAATTCAACAATGAAAAAAACACTACTGACTCTCTCTCTGATCATGGCCGCAAGCGGTGTTATGGCTGACGAGCATATGCAGATGAACCATGACAGCATGATGGACAGCGGCACCATGCACGAATCAATGATGGATAGCAATAAAATGGACCACTCACAAATGATGAACATGGAAGGCATGTCGGATGTGGGCATGCCTGCCGCTGGCGCCAAGCCGGATAAAGTGATTCACGTGATCTTAACGGACGACATGAAAATCACCTTTAAAGAAGATATACAGATCCAGCCTAACGATGTGGTGCAGTTCGTGGTAATGAACACTGGCAAAATCGATCACGAGTTTTCCATCGGCTCGAACGCAGAGCAGTTGAAACACCGCGAAATGATGCGTCAAATGACCACAGGGCACGCTCACGATTCAGGTAGCACGGTCACCGTGCAGCCAGGCAAAGCCAAACAGCTCACCTGGCACTTCCACGGCGATAACAACGTCGAGTTTGCCTGCAATATTCCAGGGCACGCCGAAGCTGGCATGGTTAAGGATGTGGTTCTGAAATAACTGACAAAGCCCCGGTTACGGGGCTTTATTTAAAATAAGGCGTCAGTCACGAGACAACTCTCGACACATCTAGGGTGATGATGGGTGTCAGAAACTGGAGATCAGGGTTCGCGGACACCAATTAGAATTCTATAAAGGCTGTGCCGTCTCATGCAGATGACGCCATATCACCTGATCACCTTTCCCCAACTCAAACACAACAGTGGAAAAACGCAGCGTGGAACGTTGCCCTGGCAGTTGTTGTCGCTCTTGGTACGTCACGCAAGCCCCTACTTCACTCTCCGTAATCAAACGCATATTATCTATTTTAATCTTCAGCCCCGGTTTCGCTCCACATTGCGCCTGAAAAAACGAAGTTAGAGACGTGTAATTAAGCTGGGCACCGTCAGGTGTTACCATTGAATAAGCCGGGCTGAAACGTGCTAACAACTCTTCACACACTTGTGTAGGACTCCTGACGTCGCTAAGCCAACAGCAAATCAAATCGTGTGCATCTAAGATTTCTTGAAAATAACGGTTCATCATTTCTCCTTATTTAATATAGGTATCACACCGGAATTCATTATTCGTAGGCTGAGTAACACAGGAATGAAGGCACTAACGGCCGCCAGAGCAAAGCACAGTTGATATGCCTGGAGCTGGCGAATTCCTTGCATATTGAGTAACACACTCAGCAGCAAGCTAATTAACGTGACCCCAAAACAGAAACTGAGCTGACGGTTGATGTTCCACAGTGCACTAGCATCTGCCAGATCGCCATCATGCACTTGAATAAACGCCAGGCTTTGCGCCGCACTACTGCACAGACTTCCTCCGAATCCCATCAACGCATAAGAGATGAACGCAAAAACAACGTCGTCGGCGCTGCCGACCAACATTAATAATCCAATGCCCCACCCCTGCACCAGGCTACCAACGATAAACAACGGACGCGGTCCAACTTCATTAAAGTGTTTGCCCGTCAGAGAGATCGCAGCAAATGCGGCGAGTGCCCATGGAAACATCATCGCTCCCACTAAAGTGGCATGAATCCCCAGTAGATCTTGCAAATACAACATCGCAATCAGGCTGACGCCAGTGAAAATTCCCGGAACGAGTTGATAGATCAGCATCGCGGTATGCAACATCGGGTCCTTAATTAGGCGTAGGTTCAGCAACGGCTGTCGTTTACGTAACGAGGCGATTACATACCAGACCATCAGCAATATACCGAAGGCCATTAACGTTGTGCCCAAATTCAAACGTTCGCCTTCACCCATATACGTCAGGCCCAGCAATATCAGAGTTAATGCCGCACTGCCTGAAATAAAGCCCCTCACATCCAGCGGTTCGATATCAGTAGTGAGTACATCACGCTTCAACCAGGCCAAGGCAAGAAGCAATGAAAAAACTGCCAGAGGCAAGCTGGCTCCAAATACCCAACGCCAACTAACATTGTCTACCAGCACACCACCAATGGCCGGAGCGAGCGCTGGCGCCAGCAAAGCAACCAGCATCACGGCAGAAGAGAGCTTTGCCCGCTCATGGTTGCGATAAAGTACATAGGTCATTGCCTGACCAACTGGGATCAACAACCCTCCCCCCAGACCTTGAACTACACGCCAAAGAATAAGTTGTTCAATTCGGGCAGCACCTATTACTCCCAAAGTACCGATAATGAAGATAATCAATGAGAGGATAAACAGGCGTTTGGATCCCATTCGTTTTGCCAACCAACGACTCAAAGGAATAACTAACGTTAACCCCAGAATGTACCCATTACTCACCCACGCCAGCTGACTCACTGATGCATTCAACTGCCTGCCAATATCCGGATAAGCAACATTGGCGATAAACATGTTAAGCAAATCGATGAAAAAACCCAGCAGATAAACGCTGGCGACACGCACCCGATAACTCATATATTTCTCAAGGAAAACAACATAATGGGTGTAGTATAAATTCAGGAAAATAAAGATAAATCCACGTATTGCAGTTACACTGTCAAGAATATTTTGACAATAATCCAAGAGAATTAGGTGGAAGCATGCTCAATATGCAACGTTTGGAAATATTTGTGGCAGTCGTGAAAACCGGAAGTTTTACTGGCGCGGCAAATACACTGGGACTGACTAAAGCTGTCGTAAGCTTTAATATCAAGCAGCTTGAGCAGGAATTAGGGGTTTCCGTACTTACACGCAGTACACGAAAGGTGGCGGTCACCGATGCAGGTGAACATTTTTATTGGCGCTGTCAACAACTGTTACAAGATGCGGAACAGCTTTTGGATGATGTCCGCAGCGATCATGCAGGTCTGAAGGGTATCTTACGCATTACCACAACGCCTGAATATGGCCCCCGAATTGTAGTGCCAGTACTATCAACCTTCTCAGTGTTACACCCTCAACTGCGCATCCAACACGTTTCGTCATCACAAAATGATGACTTGATCACTGGACGTTTCGATGTCGCGATACGCCTTGGTCAATTGACGGATTCCACGCATCGCGCAAAGCTGATTGATCAGTTCGATATTTTACCCGTCGCTTCAAAAGAGTACCTAACAACATATCATGACCACGGCATCGCCGACCTGAAGCAATTACAAAGTGCACACTGGCTTGCACATAGCCGTCTCTCCACACCGTTGAGCTGGGACGTCACAACACCTGCAGGTGACAACGTGCAATTCAGAGCAGATACGCCTTCCAAGATTATGGCTGACAGCGCCGCTTCACTACTCGAATTTGCTCGCAATGGCGCAGGCGTTGCTCTACTGCCCGCTTGGCTGGTGCAAGAAGACATTACCAATGGCTCGTTAATCCGTTTGTTGCCTGGTTATCGCTTTCCCAAACAAGGTATCTACGCGCTTTATCCCAATACTCGCCATGTGCCTGAAAAAGTACGGACATTTATCGATTTCTTGCAGAGCCAGGTCGAGAAGTCTCACTGATCGGACTCAACAAACGTCTGTTTGCCATTCAACGAAAATGCCGACCTCCTCGCACAACAAATCAACGAACGGTTAACAAACACCGGTAGTAAGTCGTTTTATTAGTTAACTCACATCGACCCAACCGTTGTTGTTCAGTTTTCGGGGACACAGCTGATTAATAGCCGCTTTGTTGTTACCGGACAAAGTTCAATTAATCCGATGATGGCTCCAATTAGCGACACGATCATTCGATTTAGTCTGCTTTTTTACTCTAAAGTTATTGGCATTTGTGCAGATACAGTATCGATACGTCACGTCTAATTTCGCGGGACACTTTTTACAACAGTGGTTTCATCTCTAAGCGTCATAGGCTTAACAGAGTCCTGGCTTTAGGCATCAAAATAAAATTGCGTTGAGACAATCAGAATGAAAAGAATAATCCTATTAGCCGTCTGCGCCATGTTTGGCATTGCTGTCGTGGCCAGTATGGCATCAACTTATCTCATTTCGAGTCAGAAAATCGACGAGATCATCCTTAACAAATCCCAAGTTCAAGCTGAGTTTCTGGCAAAGAATGCCAGCTACATTCTGGAAAACTCAGACAATCCGATTCAAGATCTTCAAACATTGGTTGACGGATTAAAGCAGCGCTCTGACGTGAGCTATGCCATTGTCATCGATAAAAAGGTGACCGCCGTTGCACACAGTGATAATCAAAAACTCAACAAAGTTTATGACGACGATTATACCGTCGCTGGTGCGACCAAAGGCGTGCAACAGTATTCAAAATGGTACGCTGACGTACAACAGGTATGGGTGTTTGACATCATGGCCCCTATCTACGTCAACGGCCAGTTATACGGAACGTTTGATATCGGTATTCCGATCACTGAAGTCAGCCAGGCGACCAACGGAATTATTACTTATCAACTGACCTCCATGGTTGCGATCTTTGTACTCTGCGTCATTGTGCTTTCACTTCTGTTGGGCAAATTAATGCGCCCTCTTTCGGTACTAAAGAATGCATTGCACGAGATTTCTCAGGGAGATGGTGATTTAACCGTCCGGCTGCCAACCAAAGGCAACGACGAAGTCGCGCAAATATCTGCGGCATTTAACGTGTTTGTCGGTAAAGTTCACGAGATCATCACGCAAGTTGTCAATACCGGTGTCGAATTGAACAGCTCGGCCATCGCACTGCGCGAGCAATCACAGCAAGCCTTGGCAAGAGGACAAGAGCAGAACGAACAGACGATGCTGGTGGTGACGTCCATGAATGAAATGATCGCCACCGTCAATGAAATTGCCTCAAATGCGGCCGGTGCAGCAAATGCTGCTGGCACCGCGACCAATGAGACGCAAGCAGGTTACAAGACGTTGGAAAGAACAACGACAGCAATGACCAACCTTGAAACCGAAATGAACAGTACGTCAAACATCATTGCCAGTCTTGCAGACAACACACAGTCGATCGGGACCATCCTTGAAGTGATTCGGGGGATCTCTGAACAAACGAACTTGCTTGCGCTGAATGCTGCAATTGAAGCGGCACGTGCTGGTGATGCCGGGCGTGGCTTTGCGGTGGTTGCAGACGAAGTCCGTAATCTCGCGACAAAAACGGCACAATCAACAGACGAAATTAACACCATGATCAACCAACTGCAGAGCGAAGCGCAAAGTGCAGTGAATTCAATGGGCAACAGTAAATCGTTGATTGAGGAAGGCACTGCCGAAACAGAATTGGCCAGACAAGCGCTGGAAGAGATCTCAACTCAAGTAATGACCATTCTGGACATCAACACGCAGGTCGCAACAGCAACTGAACAACAATCCACCGTGGCCAATGAGATCAATATGAACATGGATACCGTCAGCCACTCGGTGAAAGGCTCGTTAAGCGCCAGTGAACAGCTGGAAGAGTCCAGCCAACGCCTCGCTGAGCTGTTTAGAACACTCGACCGTCATGTTGGGGCATTCAAAATCTAGCAAGGACGTTGTCCAAATCTAAATCCGCTTGCCGATTGAAGAGCCAGCAACGCAACGTTGCTGGCTCTTTTATCATGAAAAACATGTACTATCGCTCAACACATCACACGCCGTTTTCGCATAAATGACCGTGTTATCTAATGCTCCGGATAGAGCCGTTTTGTTTCCATGCTCTGCGCTCCCTTGTCACTGAGCCGATATGGTTATTTCTTGTATTTTCTATACAGGGACTCAATGGAGTAATCAAATAGCTCTTTGAGCTGTTGTTTGGCTTCGGGTATCGACATAACATCAAAGTTTTTGGAGACCGCATTGCGACCAAATAGATTCCAAAAGCTCGACTTTATGACGACGTCTAAGTAAAGAAGCCCCTTATCAACATCGATTGGCGTAAACTGGAACGTAGCGTATTTGTCCTCCTCATCACCAAAGATGAAGAAAAAGCCACCGCCCTCACCTAGCTTTTCACACCATTCCATTTCTTCTGCCCAGGGATAGTTGTCAATGATGTCGCAGGCTTCATGATAGGTCGAAACAACTTTGTCATGATTCACGAGTTCGGGGCCTTCAACCCGATGCTGATAAAACACTTTAACGCTCACACTCTCTCCTCTTCACGCAACAACGGATTCTTTCTCGTTTATTCAGTGCTGATGTTCCATTTAGCCTATGTGGCTACTTAGGCTCAGATAGTGTCACACCTCGACATACGAAACAACACCCATAAGCATGTAACTCCTTGACTTATCAAGCAGAAAACCCTGACAAACGGTTCGGTTTATCAGGGCAGGCATTAAAACGACTAGTAAACGATGAGCGGTAATCAGAAGACTTTCTTAATTGCCGCTTCTGCACATTCAACATCCAGATGGCCGCCCGGAGCACCGCCTACACCAATAGCACCAATG
>NZ_WXWP01000179.1:38324-40947 GCF_009904765.1 Vibrio sp. V39_P1S14PM300 | reverse complement strand
ACTTAATGGCGTCCAGTTTGCTTTGCTTCGCAATGTTGAACTCAAAGCCATTTTCCTCAATATGAAGACCGCTCACCAGCAGTTGGTACCCTTGTTGTTCCGCTAACTGGCCAACCGTACCGGACAAAATGACATCGTCGTTTTGATCCAGCAATTGATAGTGCTGCGAGTCGAGTACCCGAATGGTGTGCGATTGCAACATCGCCTCAGTTGGCAGTTCAAAGCGCGTTACATCCAACGTATTCGATTCACCGGATAAACGGGCGATACCTTTGCCCACTAGCGGCCAGTATTGAGGAGTCACTACCGTTGTCAGATGAAACTTCTCAACGGTGTCCCCCAGAATCATACGTGAGCGAATAATTTCGATTTCGGCCGCCGCCGTCGATTCCTGATTAAACAGTTCCCCTACCTCCCCAACCAGAGAAGAAAGACCGCCTGAGCTTTTTTGCTCAATCTGAATCAGTGCATCCGCTTTGTAGATCGGCGTCGATAGCAGCGCCACCGCAACGCCACAAACCGCAAACAAAAAAGTGACGCCGACGATAAGCCATTTAGCATCAAAAAGAATGCCGACTAACTTACTCAGATCGATTTCATCCGAGTTAAATTGTCCGGCACCGTGTTTGGAAGTGTGAGATGTCATAGTTTTTTCACAAGAGGTCACCAGCCACTCGGGCTGATGAACGTTAAAATTACAGTTTTTTCGCCCAGAGGTTCGCTGCCTGCTCGATAACATCGAATACGTACAGGAACGCGTCTTTGCTTTGTCGGTGTGGATCCGGGATTTCACGAAGACCATCCCATTGCCCTAATAACATGGTCTTTCCCCGCGCAGCCGGGGCAATCTCGCTCAGCAAGTTAATGTGGCGTTTCTCCATCACCAGAATCAGATCAGATTGATGGCAAAGCTCAGCCGTCAGTTGTTGAGCATGATGGCCGTCCAGTGTCATCCCGTGCTCCTGCGCAACCTGACAAGCGGTCGCATCCGCAGGCGATCCATTCAGCCGGCTTCGCTCAACCGCCAGGCCGGCAGATGTGATATGCCGCTCCGGGAGCAAATGCTGCAGAATGCGTTCGGCGGTGGGGGAGCGACATATGTTGCCCATACAAACCACAAGAATGTTATTAAACATCGAAGCGCCCTCTGCCACATTTCATCACTGCTCTGCGTGTGCGCACCAACTTACCAGGAACGTACATTGTTTACCCCATCGGCCAGATTGTTAAAGCCAGAGATAGTCGGCAACAGCTGTTTGACCAGTCGATTCCAGCGACCGATCGGCGTCGTGGTCACATACACGACATCGTAAGGTTTAAGCTCAAATTCTGTCCCCAGCACCAGCGCGGAAGCGTCTTTGATGTTGAGCTGATAAATATCCGCAATGCGGGACTGTGCACTGCGCACAGAGGTCAGACTGCGAATCACAAATATTCCGGTCGCGTCCGCCTCCAGCTCATTGATACCACCGACGGAGCTGAGTGCTTCTGTCAGACTCATCCCCGTGCGATCAATTTTTAACATTTGCGGCTGCTTCACTTCCCCCATCACAAACACTTTCAGTGCATCATTGCGTGGAACATGCACAATATCGCCGTTCTTCAACAAACGATTCTGCGTCAGATCGCCTTTTTGGATAAGTGCATATAATGAAATTTGTTCCTCGATGCCGTTGCGGGTCAGAGTCACGTTACGCCAGTCCGCATCTTTACTGATGCCTCCAGCCTGATTCACAGCGTCAAGTAATGTCAGGGGAATATTGGAAATGGGCCGCTGGCCGGGAGAATTAACTTCACCTGTAATATACGCTTTTTGAGAACGGAACGCGGCCACATTGACATCAACTTGTGGAGATTCAATATAGCGAGTGAGCTTCTTGGCAAGCGTATTGCGAACTTCGGTGACCGTTTGGCCAGCAACATTCACTTTGCCAATGTAAGGATAGAATATCGTACCGTCAGAGTGAACCCAGTTACCAGCCTCTGCCGAACTACGGTAAGAGCCGGCAGGGATGGTTAATTCTGGGTGATCCCAAATGGTCACATTTAATACATCGCCAGGACCAATATGATATTCATACTCAGCGACCTCTTTATCCAGGTTCGCATTTCCTTGGGTTGTCACATTGAACTGTTCATTTTTTAATCTAGAAATCAGAGAAGGGTTAAGCGGGTATACGGTAACCTGGGAAGAAATGTCTTCATCTGGCTCAGAAGTCACCACATCTTTATTGATAGTGGAGATATGAGAACCTGGAACAACGGTGCAGCCACCCAACATAAGTAGAGCAACAATTAAGGTCAGATTTCTATTTCTCACCGCAAACACCCCTGAACATACATTTTTCTTTCTCATAGCTCATAACTTGAAACTCTTTTTCTTTAGCCAACAATGACACCGTCATAAATCCGCCTGATAATCATCAGGCGCCCACAACATCTTTATCAATTCCTTTGAGCAGGAAATGTTTTATTCTCAAAAACACCTTGCCACCTAACTAGCTAAATAAAAATGAGTTATTTGGTAAAAGCAAAGCGATTTTTATGTATTTTTAAGCCAAACCCATTGAATAAGTTTATTCGCACTCAAACCAAAGGTGCTTTCGTCATTTTTTTGACGAGA
>NZ_WXWP01000179.1:0-38279 GCF_009904765.1 Vibrio sp. V39_P1S14PM300 | reverse complement strand
CAAACACTAATATAAAAACTCATGCTATTGATTTAATATCCATTCCGTTTTTAGTCAGATTTAATTTTTAAATTATCAGTTAATCATCTGTAAAATAAATACATTGTGTTGATGAACAGATTTTATACATATAGAATCCTATTAATCTTGAGGTTAAATGGTAAAAAATCCACCTTAACTATTGGATTAAAAATTAAGCAGGTAACGATGTTATTTTGACTGAGCCCAACCAGTCACTGCGTGCTCTGACTTAATATTGAGCCCTGCATTTATTCTTGTTCGCCCAACAGAGGAAAAACAATGAAGTTAATAACAAGCGCAACGTTAAGTACGTTGCTGCTCTCTGCGTCCGCTTTGGCAGATAATCAGTTTTATGCAGGTCTCAAGGCTGGGGTTTCACATTTAGATGGTGTGGATCGAGCGGTCACTAACTGGACCGGTATTGACGATACCGACACAGCTTACGGTATTTACGCCGGTTATCGTTTATTGCCGGCGTTAGCCGTAGAAGCTGGATACAACTATTTAGGTGAATTTGATCTAAAAGACGTAAATGGCAGCTACGAAGCCAGCAGTTTTGACCTCTTGCTGAAAGTATCGGGTAACGTCACGGATGCTTTTTCTTTGTACGCGAAAGGCGGCATCAGCATTTACGACTGGCAGGCAAATGGTTCGGGCGTCGAATCCGATGACAGCGATGTGTCCCCTACTCTGGCGTTTGGTGCGCAATACGCACTGACTCAACAGTTCGATTTAGGTCTTGAGTATCAGGTGTATGCCGATATTGGTGGCACGAATATCGGGGTTGGCAACCTACTTCTATCTTATTCTTGGTAATGGAAAGAGACGAAAACATGAAAATGAAAATTTTAGCAGCTGCGGTTGCATGCTCCATGCTGGCAGCCTGTGGCGGCAGTGACAACGACAACAGCGTAACCCCGGAAGATGCGTCTCACAGCGTGATGGCTTATGACCCAGCGGTACGTGGCATGAATGCCAGCTATTCATGTGACAACGGGACGAGCGGCTCTGCGGGTACCACAGACAATGACGGTATCGTTAAAATTACCAATACAACCGTTGTGAATACACCAGATACCTGTTCGTTCACTTTTACTGGTGCCACTGGTGCGGTGGATATGTCTAATGGTAAAGACATGAGTAAAGTCAGCTATAAAATTCCTCGCGGACTGGCTAAAGCAGGCAGCATTGTCACCGCATCGCCACTGACTACACTGATTGCCAACAAATTGGGCGATGCCGAATACACTGAATCTGCAGCGATTGAAGTACTCAGCGATCTGGGTCTGGATGTCACCAACAGCACGGGTATCAGCGTAGAACAACTGCTGCTGAACACCGAAAATGTTCTGGAGACACAACTGAGCAACGCATCTCTGGTTGCGCAGGTTAGAGCGACCACTGCCGTTCTGTCTGACGTGCTGGTCGTAAGCCCGAACGCTTCAGCAGACAACGTCGCACAAGCGGCGAAAAAAATCGCGAATGAAGTGATTAAAACCTATCCGAACTACCCGAAATCGGGCTCAGGTGACGACGAAATCTACCTCGATTTTACCGCAGACACGACCGTGATCAACGACGTTGTCAGCAATCCGGGCAAAGACATTGTTATCACACTGCCGGAAGCCAAACCATCCAAGCCAGTCGATACCACAGAACCACCAGCAACCGGTGGAACCGGTGGAACCGGCGGTGAAGATAACGGCGGCGGTACCGGCGATTAATCGCATCACAGCCATTCGCATAAAGAACTCCTGCTTGCAGGAGTTCTTTATTTCTCATTTATCGGATCAGGCTTAACCCAACTAGCCTGAGCTTTGCTCTCTTTAAAGTCGTATTATATGGAATTTCCTAATTTCCGAGCCTGCTCTCTGGCTTCACTTATGTCCGCAGTATGCGGCACAGTTTCTGCGGGCATGGATAACCTGCCTTCTTCTCAGTCTTATACCGGTGCTTTGTTGGTGCCCAATGCTCAGGTGATGGACCGCGGTGACATTCTATTCAAATACGGTCAGGGGGTTCCTTATCGGCAAGCCCGTGATGATGTCGACGAACTGCTGATTGGAGCAGGCCTGTTTCCCGGCATTGAAGCCAGTGGTCGCATTGTTACCAAAACCTATGATTGTAAAGGGTTTACGGAATATGGGTGTGGTATACGAGATTTATCTGCATCAGCCAAATACCAACTGCCGTTTGTTTACGACTGGACCGGGCTGAATGTTGCCATTGGCGTTCAGGATCTGGGCGGTGCCGCCAACAACTTTAATGTGTACTACGCTGTCGCCGATTATGAACTCAAAGACTATCCGGTGCGTTTTAGCGGAGGTATTGGCCAGTCGGATCTGGTGGACGGCATCCTCGATGGCCCGTTTGCCAGCATCGAAGTTCAACCGCTGTCCTTTGCCCAGATCATCGCCGAATACGATTCAGCCAATTACAACGCCGGGATCAAGCTGTTTACCCCAGAAAAGTGGCTGCCGCTGGATGCGCAATTATCGTTGCAATACGAAGCATACTCCAATCAGGACAGCGATAATCAGATGTGGTCTCTGGCCGCCGCTATCCCACTGGTGGGCACAGACAGCAATACGCTGACCCGTCTCAATCATGATCTGACACTGGAAGACAAAGTAGAAGTCGCACTGCATCAACACCAGAGTGCCAGCTTAACCCAATTGCGCCAGGCATTAATCAACGAAGGCTTCCTCAATGTCCGTTTCAGTCAGGACGACGACACTTTGAACGTATCTGTGGAAAACCGACGCTATAACCGCAACCAAGCGGATGGACTGGGCGTAGCAATGGGTATTATCGCCGCTCATGCCGGTGAACACCTGTTCCGCGATCTCAAACTCAAGAACCCAGAACAGGGACAATTCAACCTGTTTATGCTGGTCAACGACGTGCCGGTGACGCAAGCCCGCGCGTCAGCCGCGTGTTATCGCCAGTTCCTGCAAAGTGGTATCCCGTGTGACGATCTGGCGATCACCGATCACGCCGTGCAACGCCAGTACGCGTTGGCACAGTTTCATTCGCAGGCTGATCGCAGCAGCTTTGGCCGCAGTCAGGTGATCCTCTCTCCGGCTCTTTATCATCGCGATGCCACAGAGTACGGTGTGTTGGATTACTCATTAGCGCTGTCCACCAACCTGTATACCTCACTCTGGCAAGGCGCAGCCATCGATGTGCGTCACTACGCCCCGATTGCCAACAGCGATGATTTTGACGACGACGCTATCTGGGGAGACGAAGCGTTTGAAAATGAAATCGACCGGGCTCTGTTTCATCAAACCTTCAACCTGCCATATAACCTGATGAACCAAACGTCAGTCGGCATGATCCGTAGAGACTATCTCGGCATCGCCAATGAAACCCAGCTCGCCTCACCAGATAGCCGACATACGTTCGCCCTGCATTTGAGCCATTTTGAAAATGATAAGGGGGCCACCACCATTAAGCGCGACACCGTGCTTGGCTCATATACCTTGTCAGTACCAGAGTGGAACTGGCAGTTGACGGGGCAAGCCGGAGAGTTCTGGCAGGGCGATCAAGGGGTGAAAATCACCACCCGTCACTGGCTAGGCGACGTCAGTATCGATGCCAGTTATCTGTATTCTGAAGCAGAACACAGCAATGAAGGGGAACAGTTCGTAACGGTCTCGATCGGCATCCCACTGACGTTCTGGCGCGGGATGGCACCAGATTATGTCCAGCTGCGCGGCATCGATCAGTTCACCTATGCGGTGCAAAGCCGAGTAGGCGATTCGCACAACAATCTCAATACCGGTTTGGGTAATGCAGTCACCTTCCAGCACGACATCAGCCGTGAGTATCATAACCGTGGTCGTAGCGGAAAACTGTATTACGCGGAAAACACTCAGCGACTGCGCAACGCCTACCTGAAATATCTGGATACCACCTTATAATCGGCGTATTTCGTATCGAAAAAAGCCCCATTATTGGGGCTTTTTTATGCGCGCGGGAAAGGAAACGCGGTAACCTGATCAATATGGTCACAGTTAAGAGCCAGCATAATCAAGCGATCGATCCCCAATGCCACACCCGCACATGGCGGTAAGCCGGCTTCCAGTGCCGCGATCAGATGGTGGTCAATCGGCTGAGGCAACAGTCCCACCTCGATACGCTTGGCGTTATCCTGTTCAAAGCGGCGCAATTGCTCCTGAGGGTTATCCAGCTCATGGAAGCCATTCGCCAGCTCAATCCCTTTGAAATAGACTTCAAATCGCTCCGCGACGCGGCGATCTGCCGGGCTGACTCGGGCCAGCGCGGCCTGCGAGGCAGGAAAGTCGTACACAAACACCGGTGCCTGCTGGCCTATTTTTGGCTCAATCCCGATACTGAACAGCAGTTGCAACAGAGTATCCCGATTCTGCTCTGGCTCAGCGATATCATTTAACCCCAGCGTGGCCGCTACGGCTTTGAGCTCCGCCATGCTGCCTTCCAGCGGACACACCTTGAGCACCTGCAAAAACGCCTGCTGATAGGTCATGCGCTGGGCAGCGTGGCACTTTATCGTCAATTGCAGCAGTTGATCCATTTCGTCCATCAACAGATGATGATCGAAGCCCACCCGGTACCACTCCAGCATGGTAAATTCCGGATTGTGGTAACGACCACTTTCCTCGTTACGAAACGCTTTCGCAATCTGGTAAATACAACCACTGCCAGCCGCCAGCAGACGCTTCATGTGAAATTCAGGGCTGGTCATAAAATACAGCTTGCGGCCATTCGCATACCCCGGGCCAACAAACTCAGTCTGAAATGTATGCAGATGAATGTCTGTCACCGTGGCGTGACTCATGGCCGGGGTGTCCACTTCCAGCACGTCGCGCTGCTGAAAAAATTGGCGGATGTCTCTAAGCAAATGCGCACGTTGTTTTAACTGCTCAACAGTGGCGGTCGGTTGCCAATTGGGTTGCATTTTACTGTGTCCTCAATAATGCGTCGCTGGCGGGCAAATTAGCAGTTTTGTCCGCCAATGCAAGTGGCTTTTCCCTACCATGAGGCAACCATTTTACGTACTACAAACAAATCTCAATACGATTTCCCTGCCACTTATTGACATCGATTTTCACTGGCAACAAATGATTAACACTAGGAATAACGGTAACTTACGAACAGATACCTCCCTGCCGTGATAGCTATCACATAACCTGTAAATTTTATGCCCTTGTATGCATTTCCGGAGGAAAAACCTAAATACATCAATTTTTCTGACACCATCCTCTCCTACACTAACCCTACCACTTTTGGGGAAATCCCCACTCACAATAACAAGCGGATTTTCCGCATTCATACACTGGAGGATAACTGTGCAAACTATCACCACAGATATCGCAGTCATCGGCGCAGGCGGCGCCGGTCTTCGTACTGCTATTGCAGCGGCTGAAGCAAACCCGGACTTAGAGATCGCATTGATTTCTAAAGTTTACCCTATGCGTTCCCATACGGTCGCTGCCGAGGGTGGCTCCGCAGCAGTTATCAAGGATGAAGACAGCCTGGACAACCACTTCAACGATACCGTTGGCGGTGGCGACTGGCTGTGTGAACAGGATGTTGTTGAATACTTTGTCGAAAACGCGACCCGCGAAATGATCCAAATGGAACAGTGGGGTTGCCCGTGGAGCCGCAAAGAAAACGGTGAAGTCAACGTGCGCCGTTTTGGCGGCATGAAAGTTGAACGCACCTGGTTCGCGGCCGACAAAACCGGTTTCCACATGCTGCACACCCTATTCCAGACATCCATGAAGTACAGCAACATCAAACGTTTTGACGAATACTTTGTGGTGGATCTGCTTGTTGATGAGGGCGAAGTCCAGGGTCTGATCGCCATCCATATGGCGGAAGGCGAACTGGTGACCATCAAAGCCAAATCCGTGGTCCTAGCGACCGGCGGCGCGGGCCGCGTTTACCACTGTAACACCAACGGTGGCATCGTGACTGGGGACGGCATGGCGATGGCGTACCGTCATGGCGTACCACTGCGTGACATGGAATTTGTCCAGTACCACCCCACCGGTCTGCCAGGTACCGGGATCCTGATGACCGAAGGTTGCCGGGGTGAAGGTGGTATCATCGTCAATAAGAACGGCTACCGCTATCTCCAAGATTACGGCATGGGCCCGGAGACTCCGGTTGGTCAGCCGAAAAACAAATACATGGAGCTGGGGCCACGCGACAAAGTCTCTCAGGCGTTCTGGCATGAACAGCAAAAAGGCAACACCATCAAACACCCGCTGGGGGATGTCGTCCACCTCGACTTACGCCACCTCGGTGAAGAGTACTTACAAGAGCGTCTGCCGTTCATCTGTGAGCTGGCCAAAGCGTACGTCAACGTCGACCCCGCCAAAGAACCAATCCCGATTCGCCCGACCGTGCACTACACCATGGGGGGCATTGAAACCGACAAAGAGTGTGAAACACGTATCAAAGGTCTGTTTGCCGTGGGTGAATGTGCCTCTGTCGGCCTGCATGGTGCCAACCGTCTGGGTTCGAACTCTCTGGCCGAGTTTGTCGTCTTTGGTCGCGTGGCGGGTGAAAATGCCGTCAAACGCGCCGCGCAGTTTAACGGCTGGAATGACGAAGCTATCCACGCTCAGGTCAAAGCGGTGGAAGAACGCATTCAGGCACTGATGAATCAGGAAGGTGACGAAAACTGGGCGGATATCCGCACTGAAATGGGTCACACCATGGAAGCGGGTTGCGGCATCTATCGTCAGGAAGATCTGATGCAGGCAACGATTGAGAAACTGGCCGAGCTGAAAGAGCGTTACAAGCACATCAGCATCAAAGACAAAGGAAAAGTGTTTAACACCGACCTGCTGTACGCGATAGAAGTCGGTTATGGCCTCGAAGTCGCCGAAGCCATGGTTCACTCAGCGATTTTGCGTACCGAGTCACGCGGCGCTCACCAGCGTCTCGATGAAGGCTGCACTGAACGTGACGATGACCAATTCCTCAAACACTCGCTGGCATTTTTCAATGATGGCACAGCGCCAAGCATTGATTACAGCAAGGTAACCATCACGAAATCTCAGCCTAAAGCCCGTTTGTACGGCGAAGCGGCAGAGAAAGCTGCGGCCGAGGAAGCCGCTAAGCAGGCTCAAGCAACTAACTCAGAGGAGCAGGCCTAATGTCCGCAAACAGAATTCAGAAAGTCGACATTCTGCGCTACGACCCGGAAAAAGACGCAGAGCCGCATCTGCAAAGCTTTGAAGTACCGTTTGATGAAACCATGTCGGTCCTCGACGCAATTGGCTATATCAAAGATCATCTCGACAAAGATCTCTCCTATCGCTGGTCTTGCCGGATGGCCATCTGTGGCTCTTGCGGCATCATGGTCAACGGCGTGCCTAAACTGGCGTGTAAGAGTTTTCTGCGTGACTACCCGAACGGGGTCAAAATTGAGCCGCTGGCCAACTTCCCGATTGAAAAAGATCTGATCGTCGACATGACCCCGTTCATCGAACGCCTGGAAGCGATCAAACCTTACATCATCGGTAACGATCGTAAACCGGAAGACGGGACCAACCTGCAGACTCCAGAGCAGATGGCCAAATACAAACAGTTCGCGGGTTGTATCAACTGTGGTCTGTGCTATGCAGCATGTCCTCAGTTCGGTCTCAATCCGGAATTTATCGGCCCGGCGGCCTTGACTCTGGCTCATCGTTACAACCTCGACAGCCGTGATAATGGCCAGGCGGAGCGAATGAAGCTGATCAATGGAGAAAACGGGGCCTGGGGCTGTACGTTTGTCGGTTACTGCTCTGAGGTGTGCCCTAAACATGTCGACCCGGCCGCGGCGGTTAACCAAGGCAAAGTGGCCTCGTCCATGGACTTTGTGATCGCGATGCTCAAACCAGACGGCACACCCGCCAAAGAGGAGGCATAAGGATGAGTAACCGTAAACCGTACGTACGTGAAATGAAACGCACTTGGTGGAAAGACCATCCGTTTTACCGCTTCTATATGCTGCGTGAAGCCACCGTACTGCCGCTGATCCTGTTTACGCTGTTCCTGACCGTCGGTCTTGGAACCTTGGTGAAAGGACCGGAAGCCTGGCAAAGCTGGCTGGCATTTATGGCCAATCCAGTGGTGGTCGCGATCAACATCGTCGCGCTGGCCGGTAGCCTGTTCCATGCCCAGACGTTTTTCAGCATGATGCCACAGGTGATGCCGATCCGTCTTGGTGGCAAACCGGTGGATAAGAAACTCATCGTTCTGGCTCAGTGGGCGGCAGTGGCCTTCATTTCCCTGATCGTACTCATCATCGTGTAAGGAGCGTTGCATATGAACACAAGTTATCACGTCAACCGTTCACCCAAACGTTCTGACGAACCGGTCTGGTGGAGCCTGTTTGGTGCGGGCGGCACCTGGTTTGCCATGATCACGCCGGTGACCATTCTGGTATTGGGGATTCTGGCCCCACTTGGGGTCATTGAAGCCGATGCGCTGAGCTACGAGCGGGTCAGCAGTTTTGCCACCAGCATTATCGGTGCGCTGTTTATCATCGCCACCTTAGCGCTGCCGATGTGGCATGCCATGCACCGAGTTCACCACGGTATGCATGACCTGCAATTTCACACCGGCGTAGTCGGTAAGATCGCTTGCTACGCCTTTGCCGGCATTATTTCGGCGCTGGCGGTGGTGTTTATCTTTATGATTTAACGCCTGACCGACATAAAAAAGCCGACCTTCTGGTCGGCTTTTTTGCATCGTTCGCACTCGCTTACAAAATGAAACGGCTCAAATCTTCGTCTTCCACAAACTCACCCAGGCGCGCCTGAACATAGCTGGCATCAATGGTCACCTTACTGCCCGGTTTATCAGTCGCATCAAACGAGATTTCATCCATCAGACGCTCCATCACCGTGTGCAGACGACGAGCACCGATGTTTTCGGTGGTTTCGTTCACTTGCCAGGCCGCCTCAGCAATTTGCTTGATGCCATCATCGGTAAACTCAACGTTCACATCTTCAGTTTTCATCAGCGCGATGTACTGTTCCGTCAACGAGGCTTTCGGCTCTGTCAGGATACGCTTAAAGTCATCGCTCGACAGCGCTTCCAATTCAACTCGGATAGGCAGACGCCCCTGCAGTTCCGGGATCAGATCCGACGGACGAGCGACCTGGAATGCCCCTGATGCAATAAACAGAATGTGGTCGGTTTTAACCATACCATGCTTGGTTGACACAGTACTGCCTTCGATCAGCGGCAGCAGGTCACGCTGTACCCCTTCACGAGACACATCCGGCCCAGAGCTTTCCCCACGCTTACAAATCTTATCGATCTCATCGATAAACACGATACCGTGGTTTTCTACGTTGTAGATCGCCTGCTCTTTCAGCTCTTCCTGATTGACCATCTTGGCCGCTTCTTCTTCAGTCAGGGCTTTCAGCGCGTCTTTGATTTTCATCTTACGCTTTTTGGTGGTGTCACCGGCGAGGTTGGCAAACATGCCTTGCAGCTGGTTGGTCATCTCTTCCATACCCGGAGGAGCCATGATCTCCACCCCCATCTGCGGCGCCGCGACATCAATTTCGATCTCTTTATCGTCGAGCTTGTTCTCACGCAATTTCTTGCGGAACACCTGACGCGTGTGAGACTGATCTTCACTTTGCTCATTTTGTCCCCAGGCATCCCGCGCCGGAGGCAACAAAGCATCCAGAATTCGCTCTTCCGCATGCTCTTCCGCGCGGAATTTCACTTTTTCCATCGCTTGTTGGTGGGTCATTTTCACCGCCACATCCGTCAGATCCCGGATAATGGTTTCCACCTCTTTACCCACGTAACCGACTTCGGTGAATTTGGTCGCTTCGACCTTGATGAACGGCGCATTCGCCAGCTTCGCCAGACGACGGGCAATCTCCGTTTTACCCACCCCGGTCGGGCCAATCATCAGGATATTTTTCGGCGTCACTTCAACACGCAGGCTTTCTTCCAGTTGCATCCGGCGCCAGCGGTTTCGTAGCGCAATCGCTACTGAGCGCTTGGCATTTTCCTGACCGATAATGTGACGGTTCAGTTCATGGACAATTTCGCGTGGAGTCATTTCAGACATAGGGAATTCCTTCAATTCTTTATCGCAACACTATCTAGGTTATTCCGCCGCGTGATCCGCCGGGATATCGAGCTCTTCGATAGTCTGATTATGGTTAGTGAACACACAGATATCGCCAGCAATCTTAAGGGCTTTTTCGGCGATCTCGCGCGCACCCAGATCGGTGTTTTCCAGCAAGGCGACAGCCGCAGCCTGGGCAAAATTGCCACCAGAGCCAATGGCGATCAAATCGTGCTCCGGCTCGACCACATCCCCGTTACCGGTGATGATCAGCGACGCAGTTTCATCCGCCACCGCCAGGATCGCTTCCAGACGACGCAGCGCCCGGTCACTGCGCCAGTCTTTGGCCAGTTCCACCGCCGCTTTGGTCAGATGGCCCTGGTGCATCTGCAGCTTACTTTCAAAGCGCTCGAACAGCGTAAACGCGTCGGCGGTACCGCCGGCAAAGCCCGCCAACACTTTGTTGTTGTACAGACGACGCACCTTGCGTGCATTACCCTTCATTACGGTATTACCAAGAGAGACTTGTCCGTCACCCGCGATAACCACTTTATTATTACGACGTACAGAAACGATAGTAGTCACGTGTAGGGCCTCATATTTATTTCACTGGGAGTTACGTTTTATATGAGGTTAAGCATAGAGGAAATCAAGGGGCGAGGTTGGCCTGGTGCCGAAAACGTCTGTCCCCGGACAAGGCCGGGGACAGAGGGAAGAGATTCAGTATTCGCTTTCGCGGAATATCATGCACGGCTCAATTTTCGCACGCTGCAACTTGTGCTGATCGCGCACCGCTTCGCGTTTGGTGGTGTAAGGTCCGAGCACCACACGGTACCAGCTACTGTTCGGTCGTTTGACCACTTTACTGTTGAGCCCCTGAAAAGCAATGTTGACCTTACGCTCTTCCGCCTGACCTTGCTGCTTGTACGCGCCGCATTGCATCACATAAGGAATTTTGGACACCTGCAGCTCTTTGGCTTCAACTTCAATTTCACGTTTCGGCAGAGAATCGACATAGTCCCAGCGCTCTTCCGGTGGTGGGGGCAGGACTTTTTCCGACGACTTCGGTTTGCTCACCGTTGTGGCGGTTTGCGTAACCGTTGGTTCCGGCGGCTCCGGATCGTTGCTCAAAGTGTACAGCCCATAGCCGAAACCACTTACCAGCACGATAGCCAGTAAGCCGCTGCGCCATGGTTTACCACGGGAAGGTTGTTTTTTGCGGGCCGGAGCTTTTTTGTTGTTGGTGCCACGGCCACGTTTTACATAATCTCTATTTGCCACTGTTATACATCAAGGTTAACAAATCTGCCCACATGGTAATTCAGATTGTCGGCAGATAACAGAGTGGAATGACATCCGGTAAAACCACAGCGAATATCACAGGATTTTACCGGAGAATCATTCAGCGCAACATGGGCGGTGCGACGCTGTCGCGGATCACAAGGCTAGTCTCCAGTAAGCGAGAGCCGGCGTGCACATCATGGCCACGTAACAGCTCCAGCATCATCAGCATCGCCTGTCGGCCGATCTCATACCTTGGCTGAGAAATGGTTGTCAGCGGCGGATCGCAATACTGGGCAAAGGTGATGTCATCAAAACCCACCACCGACAGCTCCTGAGGCACTCGAGTCCCCAGTTTCTTGGCTTCCTGAATAGCACCGATCGCCATGGTGTCGTTGTGACAGAAAATCGCGGTCGGTGGCTCCGGCAAAGCCAGCAAAGTGCGCACCGCTTTGGCGCCAGCTTCAAACGAGAAATCCCCACTGATGGTGTAACTCGGATTC
The DNA here is from genome assembly GCF_009904765.1 of Vibrio sp. V39_P1S14PM300. NCBI lineage: Bacteria > Pseudomonadati > Pseudomonadota > Gammaproteobacteria > Vibrionales > Vibrionaceae > Vibrio > Vibrio sp. V39_P1S14PM300. The sequence continues at coordinate 26,393 of NZ_WXWP01000179.1, read as the reverse complement.
ATCGCAATGCCAGCACGACGCAGGGCTTGTTGGTAGCCCTGATGACGGAACTGGCACAAAAACGCATGTTCCGGCCCGGAGATTTGCGCAATGCGCTTGTGTCCCATCTGAGTCAGATAGTTCACGGCTTCAAACGCCGAAGTCAGGTTATCGATGTGCACTGTGGGCAGTTCCAGCTCAGGCGCAAACTCACACGCCATCACCATCGGCGGCAGGTTCTTCTGCTCGGGCTTACTGACGTCAAACGGCAGATCGGTCCCCAGCAGCAGCATGCCGTCCGCTTGTTTGGTGAACACCAGATTCACAAACGAGGACTCACGTTTTTTCTGTTGCCCGCTGTCTCCGAGCAGGACCAGGTATCCGTGCTCCATTGCAGCATCTTCGATACCGCGGATAATTTCGGTGTAATACGGATCGCAAATATCAGGCACAATCGCGACGATGGTTTTGGATTCGTTTCGACGAAGATTTCGCGCCAAAGAGTTAGGTGAATAGCCAGCTTCCAGTACCGCTTCTTCAACCCGCTTCCTTGTGGATGAAGACACTTTTTCCGGATTCATCAGCGCCCTTGAAACGGTTGCTGTCGACACTCCTGCGAGCTGGGCAACATCCTTCATTGTCGCCATAAAAATTAACCCTCTTCAATTCCTTTGCGTGCGGACTGACCACACCTACGTTGTTAATGTAACTGAGCGGCAGGTTTGTACCTGCTCGGTGACTGTGTGCTGCAATCGGTTTTTCGCATACGGAAGTCACGCGTTATAATTTTTGACCTGCGTAACGTTTCCACATGAACACACCCTAGTTTATTCATTTCTGCTCATAAAGTTACGGGCAGATTAACAATTATTTCATCACGTTCGTGACCTCAATCACAAACCGATAACAAGAAACGCACGCCGTGACGCTATAAAGCAAACGTTTACCTCATTTCGGTCGCTTTGACGATTTCCAGCGCCGCAGTGACATCAGCTTAAATCTTGTGGATCAATATCCAGTGACCAGCGCACTTTCTTCGCGGCCGGGAGCAGCTCAATCGCTGGCCGGGCGCTGGCGAGCAATTTCTGCATCTGGGAGCGGGTTTGAGTTTGCAATAACAGTTGCCAACGTGACTTACCCGCACGGCGGGCCAGCGGCGCTGGCGTCGGCCCCAGCACCAGACACAAGTCATCAAACAGAGGATGGGCCTCCAGGGTATGACGTACCTGTCGTAAAAAGTCCTCAACCAGTTCAGCCTGGTTGGCTTCAGCACGCAGCAGCGTCAGGAAAGTATAAGGCGGCAGTTGCGCGGTTTTGCGCTCTTGTAACGCTGTCTGAGCAAAATCCGCGTAGCTTTTATGCACCAGCGCCTGCAACAGGCTGTGCTCCGGATGGTGAGTCTGCAGCACCACCTCACCGGGTTTACTCGCCCGCCCCGCCCGCCCGGCGACCTGAATAAACAGCTGCGCCAGACGTTCGGAAGCACGGAAGTCACTGCTGTACAGCGAACCGTCCACATCCAGCAAACCGACTAAGGTCACGTCCGGAAAGTGATGTCCCTTGGCCAGCATCTGCGTCCCGATCAAGATCTGATACTCCCCTTTGCGGATCGCCTCCAGCGCACTCTCCAGGCTGCCTTTTCGCCGGGTACTGTCACGGTCAATCCGGATCGCCCGGTACTCCGGAAACAGTTCCGCCAGTTTGGCCTCCAATTGCTCGGTGCCAACTCCGACGGTCACCAGATGTGTGGAACCGCAGCCCTGGCACTGATGGATCACTGGTCGTTGTGAACCACAATGGTGGCAACGGATTTCACTGCTGTACTGGTGGAAGGTGTAATAGGCGTCACAGCGTTGGCATTCCGCAATCCAGCCACATTCATGACACATTAGCGCAGGCGAAAAGCCGCGCCGGTTAAGAAACAGCATCACCTGATTCCCTGCGCTTAAATGACGGCGCATCTCTGCCATCAGCGGTGCCGAGAGGCCACTGTCCAGATACAACCCCTTGACGTCCAATACCTTGTTCGTGGTCGCGGTTGCCACGCCGGCACGCTGGGTCAGTGTCAGGTGGTGGTATTTGCCGCTCAGCGCATTGTGCAGCGTTTCCAGTGCCGGAGTCGCAGAGCCTAAAATGATCGGGATCTGCTCTTTGGCCGCTCGCATCACCGCCACATCGCGGGCGTGGTAGCGCAAGCTGTCCTGTTGTTTGTAGGAGGCGTCGTGCTCTTCATCAACAATGATAATCCCGAGGTTGGCGAACGGCGTCAGCAGCGCCGAGCGGGTACCAATCACAATCCCGGCCATCTTGTCACGCGCGGCCAGCCAGGCATTGAGGCGCTCAGTGTCATTCAGGCCAGAGTGCATCACCGCAACCGGCACATTAAAGCGCTTGCGAAAACGGTTAATGGTTTGCGGTGTCAAACCAATTTCCGGTACCAGTACCAACGCCTGACGCCCCTGCGCCAGTACCGGCTTGATCAGATTGAGATAAACCTCAGTCTTGCCGGACCCGGTTACCCCCTCCAGCAGATAACACCCAAAGCCGGGGGTGCTGTTGACGGTTGCAATCGCCACCGCCTGCTCGGCGTTCAGCTTCGGCTTATCGACATCGGCTTCCACTTCTGCCGGCCAGGGCTGAGCCTGGGGCTTGTGTTCATGCGACTCAATCCAGCCCTTCTCTTCCAGTGTACGTAATACACTGGTAGCGATCTCCTCATCTATAAAATACTGATGAGAGACCGCCCCTTGTTCCAGCATCTGCATCACCCGGGCCTGTTTCACCGCCCGGCCAAAACCGGTGAGTAACTGATTTTTGCCGGCTTCCGTCATGCGCCACTCCACCAGTGATGCAAAATCCGCCGCTTTGCCTTTTCGCAATGCCCCCGGCAGGGCATTACTCAGCGTTTCGCCAAGTGGGTACTGATAGAACTGGCTACACCAGTTAAGCAGCGCATAAAGGTTAGACGGCCACACTGGCTGCAAATCCAGCACGGCTTTGAGCGGTTTGAGTTGTTCGCGTGGGAAACTGGATTCATTGACCATCGCCGTCACAATCCCCACCAGCGTCTGACGGCCAAACGGCACCGAGACACGCCCGCCGACCACAGGAAACAGATGGCTGGGGATCAAATAGTCGAACTGCTTATCCAACGGAACAGGAAGCGCAACTCGAGCAATGGATGGACGCATAAATTTCAGCTTTAACGACAAATGAGGGAAGAGGGACAGTCTAAAAGAATCAACCGGGGAAGGCTAGCCGTGATCCCTCCGGCTCCCTGCCCGCCAGGACCACAGAATCGTATAAAAAAGTGGCAGATTTCGCACAAAATCAGTTGATCCGTCCCGAGTGATTCATTACTATATCGCGCCTTAGGATATGGCTTGTCATACGACAGCGGTATCCGAACTGTGTTTTTTAACTACGTGTGGTGTCCGGCTCCGATTCGGATAGCGACACGGCCCAATATTGAGGTTCTCCCATGAAAGCTGGTATCCACCCAGAATACAAAGCAATTAAAGCGACTTGTTCTTGCGGTAACTCTTTTGAGTTCAACTCAACTCTGGCTAAAGAGTCAATCCACTTGGACGTATGTGACAAATGTCACCCATTCTACACTGGTAAGCAACGTATCGTTGATACTGGCGGCCGTGTTGATCGCTTTAACAAGCGTTTCGGTGCTCTATCAAGCAAGAAGTAATCACTTCTTCATGCCGAATATGAAAAAGGACGCTACGGCGTCCTTTTTTGATCAGCCGCTTCTTTCTTTGTTTTTCTCCTCCAGCAACGATATTCCGAAATACCCGTCCATTACCGGAGATTAATCCATCGCCACCGCAACAGCGCGAGTGATTACTCTTTGAGCTGGTCTTATCAGCGGCAATTTGCAGGGTTTTAATGACATGACTCGCAATCCTGCCTAGGAAGTTCTAATCACATCCATTAGAATGAAGACCCAAACCACCTGTTGCTTCCCAGCGCAATATGCTGTTTTTTGTCGCCGACGAAACGCTTTCGAGGTGGAATGGACTATTTCCCCGATTGAATTTCTAACAATTATTAAAGTGAGTACCTACACCTATGTCCGACGACAATCGCCAAGAATTGACCCCCGAAGAACAGCTGCGTCAACAAGCGCTTGATTATCATGCGTTTCCTGCGCCGGGAAAAATTTCCGTTGCTCTCACCACTCCAGCCGAAACGGCAAAAGATCTGGCGCTGGCATACAGCCCGGGCGTTGCGGAACCGGTGCGTGAAATCGCCCAGAATGCCGATAACGTGTACAAGTACACCGCCAAAGGCAACATGGTCGCTGTGATCTCCAACGGAACAGCAATTCTTGGCCTGGGTAATCTGGGACCACTTGCATCGAAACCTGTTATGGAAGGTAAAGCCCTGCTGTTTAAACGCTTTGCTGGCCTTGATTCGATTGATATTGAAGTAAAACACCGCACGATCGACGAATTTGTCGACACCGTAGCTAATATTGCCGACACGTTTGGCGGCATCAACCTGGAAGACATCAAAGCGCCGGACTGTTTTGAGATTGAAAAACGTCTGATCGAACGCTGTGATGTTCCGGTTTTTCACGACGACCAACACGGCACCGCCATCGTCACCGCGGCGGGTATGCTTAACGCGATCGAACTGCAGGGCAAAAAACTGGAAGACGCGGTGATTGTGTGTCTCGGTGCTGGCGCGGCGGCTGTGGCGTGTATGGAGCTGCTGATCAAATGTGGCGCCATGCGTGAGAAGATCTACATGCTGGACCGTAAAGGTGTGATTCATACCCGTCGTGATGATCTCAACGAATACAAACAACTGTTCGCCAACAACACCGACAAACGCACCCTGGAAGACGTGATCGAAGGTGCCGATCTGTTCCTCGGCGTGTCAGGTCCGAACCTACTGTCACCGGAAGCGCTCGAACTGATGGCTGACAAGCCAGTGGTCTTCGCCTGTTCCAACCCGGATCCGGAAATCAAACCAGAGCTGGCGCGCGCGGTGCGTCAGGATCTGATCATGGGTACCGGTCGCAGTGACTACCCGAACCAGGTCAACAACGTGCTGTGTTTCCCATTCATTTTCCGTGGTGCGCTGGATGTTCGTGCCAGCGAAATCAATGACGAGATGAAGCTGGCTGCGGTTGACGCTATCCGTGAACTGGCCAAAGAGCCGGTGCCAGCAGAAGTTCTGACCGCGGCCGGAGTGGAGAAACTCGAGTTTGGTCCAGATTACATCATTCCAAAACCGATGGACTCTCGCCTGCTGCCACGCGTAGCCAAAGCGGTTGCTCAGGCCGCGGTGGATTCAGGTGTGGCGCGCATCGCGATGCCAGACAACTACATGGCAGGGTAATTCGCCCCATAGCGACACAAAAAAGGTTGGCGAAGGCCAACCTTTTTTCTTTCCGGTGATGATGAGGTGACGCTTACTCGTCGTCAAATGCCTCAAATTCGATGCCCATCGCGGTCATGATCGCTTTGGCTTCAGTCGGGATTTCGTCCGGACGGTCTTTGCGCAAATCTTCATCAGTCGGTAACGGCTGACCGGTGTACGCGTGCAGAAACGCTTCACACAGCAATTCACTGTTCGTCGCATGGCGCAGGTTATTGATCTGGCGGCGAGTACGTTCGTCTGTTAACACCTTCAATACTTTCAGCGGAATAGATACGGTGATCTTCTTGACTTGCTCACTTTTCTTGCCGTGTTCCGCGTATGGGCTAATGTATTCACCATTCCAGTCTGCCATTGCGCACCTTCGTTATTGTCATCTGTATAAAGAAAAATTAGGAAAGCTGAATTTTAGCGGGATTTAAGGCTATAAGCAAAGACATATAGACGTCTAGAAGTGTTGACGTCTTAATTTTTGAAAAGTAAAGTGGTGGCAATGGAGATGGAAAACGCCCTGATGTCACGATTTAGGTATAGCGTAATCCAACAGACAAGTCATCACCTGTTTCGAAAGGAAAGCCTCATGAGCACCCGCAAGCCAGCCACAATCGCGGTACGTACTGGTATCGAATCCGACACCCAGCATCACGCAGTCGTTCCCCCGATCTATTTGTCGACCAATTATGGCTTCCCGGCCTTTGGTGAAGTCCCCCAATACGACTATACCCGTTCAGGCAACCCCAATCGTGGCCTGCTGGAAAAAGCGCTGTATGAGCTTGAATCGGGTCAGGGCGCAGTCGTGACCAACTGCGGGACCTCAGCCCTCAATTTGTGGGTATCCGCTTTCCTTGGTCCGGACGATCTGATCGTGGCACCGCACGATTGCTACGGCGGCACATACCGTTTATTCAATACCCGGGCACAAAAAGGTGATTTTCAGGTTGCGTTTGTCGATCAATCCGACGACGCGGCACTGGAGGCCGCACTGGCCAAACGTCCCAAACTCATTCTGCTGGAAACCCCATCCAACCCGCTAGTGCGCGTAGTGGACATCGCCAAAGTATGCGAGAAAGCCAAACAATCCGGCACCCTGGTCGGGGTCGACAACACCTTTTTGACTCCGGTGTTCCAAAAGCCACTTGAGCTCGGCGCTGACTTTGTGATCCACTCCACCACTAAGTTCATCAACGGTCACTCTGATGTGATTGGCGGCGTGGTGATCACCAAATCAGTGCAACACGCCGAAGATCTGGCCTGGTGGGGCAACTGCATCGGCGCTACGGGCACTCCGTTTGACAGCTACATGACCTTACGCGGGATCCGCACACTTGGCGCCCGGATGCGCGTGCATGAGGAAAGCTCACGCGAAATTCTGCGTTATCTGCAAGCTCAGCCTATGGTCCGCAAAATCTACCACCCAAGTCTGCCAGAACATCCCGGCCATGAGATCGCCAAAAAGCAGCAAAGCGGATTCGGCTCAATGCTCAGCTTCGAATTTTCTGGCTCGTTTGAACAACTGAAATATTTCGTCGGCCAGTTAAGCCTGTTTTCGCTGGCGGAGTCGCTCGGCGGTGTCGAAAGCCTGATCTGCCACCCAGCCTCGATGACACACCGAGCCATGGGAGAAGCGGCACTGACGGAAGCCGGCGTATCACAGCAACTGCTGCGGCTATCGGTCGGGCTGGAAGACGTCAGCGACCTGATTGCCGATCTGGATCACGCCTTTACGCAAGCAAAGGAGGCACTGTAAATGACGCCCTTCCGTCAACTGCACAAATTCGGCGGCAGCAGCCTGGCCGATCCGGAGTGCTATCGCCGCGTGGTGACCATTCTCAGAGAATATTCAGGCAACGACGATCTGGTGGTCGTGTCTGCCGCCGGCAAAACCACCAACCGTTTAATTGAGTTCACCGATGCGCTCAACAAAGACGGTCGTCTGGCACACGAGGTCCTGCAGTCCCTGCGTCAATATCAGTCGGAACTGATTGAGGACTTGTTGGACGGCGACAGCCGCGAACAGTGTCTGGCCCAACTGCATGATGAATTCAGCTCACTCGGTGAGCTGACTGCGCCGCTAACGGAGTCCAGCCGCGCCGCTGTGCTGGGTCACGGAGAAGTATGGTCATCCCGCCTTCTGGCGGCCCTGTTGAACGCCAGTGATATGCAGGCAGTGGCTCAGGACGCGCGCGCGTTTCTGCGTGCGGAGGCCGGTACCCAGCCGGAAATCGATCGCGGCAGCTCCTATCCTCTGGTCAAAGATGTGCTGGCTCAGCATGCCCATCACCGTGTGGTGATCACCGGCTTTATGGCGCAAGACACCCAAGGCCATACGGTTTTGCTTGGTCGCAATGGCTCCGATTACTCGGCGACCATCATCGGTGCGCTGGCCGAGGTTGATCAGGTGACCATCTGGAGTGATGTGGCCGGCGTTTACAGCGCCGACCCCCGTCTGGTCGGTGATGCCTGCCTGTTGCCACTGCTGCGCCTAGATGAAGCCAGTGAACTGGCACGTCTGGCCGCGCCCGTCCTGCACAGCCGTACCCTACAGCCCGTAGCACAAAGCGCAATGGATCTGCATCTACGTTGTAGCCACGCACCGGAATCCGGCTCTACCCGTATCGAGCGGGTGCTGGCTTCCGGTCGCGGCGCCAAAATCATCACGTCGCTCAACGAAGTGCTGCTGATCGAACTGAGTTTCGGTCATGGCCACGACTTCCAGCGTTTACAGAATCAGGTGCTGGCCCACTTAAAGCGTGTCCAGCTTGAGCCTCTGGCATTTGAATCTCAACCGGATCAATTGTGTCTGCGGCTGGCCTATACCGCAGAGATCGTCGGCGGGGCACTGCACTACCTGCAAGACGCCGCCATCGATGCAGAAATCAAACTGCGTGAGGGCTACTCACTGGTGGCGGCCGTCGGCGCAGGCGTGATCACCAATCCCAACCACTGCTTTGGTTTCTACCAGCAACTGAAACACGCACCGGTTGAATTTATTTCCGAATCTTTGTCCGGCTTAAGCCTGGTAGCCGTCGTGCGTAAAGTAGACACCGAACCGTTAGTCAAAGGCATTCACACTCAGCTGTTTCAGGCGCAAAAAAGGGTGGCGATCGCTCTGTGTGGGAAAGGCAACATCGGCGCCAGCTGGGTTGCCCTGTTCACCGAACAAAAAGCAGAGCTGGAAAAACGCCACGGCATGAGCTTTGAGCTGGTCGCGGTGATTGACAGTCAGACCTATTGGTTCGATGAACATGGACTGGATCCGACTCAGATAGACGCCCGTTTTGACGATGAGGCGATTCCTTATCAGGACTGCGCTTGGATCAAACAAATCGGCGCGCTACGCAGTTACGATGATGCCATCGTGCTGGATGTCACTGCCAGTGCGGAGCTGGCCGAACGTTATCTGGAGATAGCCGAACAAGGCATGCACCTGATTTCGGCCAACAAGGTGGCCGGCTCAGCATCCAGTGAACAGTATCATCAGGTGCAGGATGCGTTTGCCAAAATTAACCGTCACTGGCTGTATAACGCCACGGTCGGGGCTGGCCTGCCGATCAATCATACCGTGCGTGATTTGCGCGAAAGTGGCGATGATATCGTCGCGCTGTCGGGCATTTTTTCCGGCACGCTTTCCTGGTTGTTTCAACAATACGACGGCAGTGTCCCCTTTGCTGAACTGGTCGATCTCGCCTGGCAGCAAGGGCTGACTGAACCCGATCCGCGCAACGATTTGGATGGTTCTGACGTGATGCGCAAACTGGTGATCCTGGCGCGCGAGTCCGGCCTGCATATTGAGCCAGAGCAGGTAAAAATCGAGTCGTTGGTGCCGGATGAACTGAGCGCAATATCACTGGATGATTTCCTCGACCGAGGTCAGCTTCTCAGTGAGCAACTGGCCGAGCGACTGGCGAAAGCTCAGCGCGAAGACAAGGTGCTGCGCTACGTCGCACGACTGGAGAAAAACGGCAAAGCCACTGTTGGCGTTGAGGCACTGAGCCGCGAGCATGCGCTGGCCAACCTGCTGCCGTGTGACAACATTTTTGCCATCGAAAGTCGCTGGTACAAAGACAACCCGTTGGTCATCCGCGGGCCCGGTGCCGGACGTGAAGTCACCGCCGGAGCGATTCAGTCTGATCTCAACCGACTGGCTGGCTTACTGTGATCTTTTTGCCCGTCCTGAACACAAGGCGGGCTCCGTTTGCTCCTCTGCACACCATAGGGTGAACTCCGCTTCTGATAGTAAAAAATACTGTTTATCACCCTCTGTTCCACACGTATCCAACATGCGTTATCTTTCGCTCAGAACATCCCACCAACTGGTCATTTATCGTCTACATTGATGTTGAAAAGTGCTCATTATTATCATGAGAAAAATTCATACTGACACTGTTGACATAAAAACGAATTCATTTCATTCTGTGGACATATAGACGTCTAAACGTCGATTTGAACAGTTGAGATTTGTGGTTAACGCCACCACAGGGAGAGTAAGATGGGATACACGCACGCAGGTCATATCGACGCACTGAATCAGAATATCGCTGAGCTTTCTGACAACATCAATGTGTCATTCGAATTTTTTCCACCCAGCAGCGAGAAAATGGAAGAAACCCTGTGGAACTCTGTTCACCGTCTCAAGACCCTGCAACCTAAGTTCGTTTCCGTTACCTACGGCGCGAACTCTGGTGAACGTGATCGCACCCACTCGATTATCAAAGAGATCAAAGCAGAAACGGGGCTGGTGGCCGCACCCCACCTGACGTGTATTGATGCCAGCCGCGAAGAGCTGATCCAAATCGCGGACGACTACTGGGCCAATGGTATTGAAAACATTGTGGCACTGCGTGGCGATATCCCAGCGGGAGGCGGCCGCCCGGAGATGTATGCCTCTGATTTGGTGCAATTGCTGAAATCACGCCACGACTTTGACATTTCCGTGGCGGCGTTTCCGGAAGTACACCCAGAAGCCAAAAGCGCACAGGCGGATTTGCTCAACCTGAAACGTAAAGTCGATGCCGGTGCAAACCGCGCCATCACGCAGTTCTTTTTCGATGTGGAATGCTACCTGCGTTTTCGCGACCGCTGCGTGGCAGCAGGCATTGACGTCGAGATCGTGCCGGGGATTTTGCCGGTATCGAACTTTAAACAGGCATCGCGCTTTGCAGCGCAGAACCATGTCAAAGTCCCGGGCTGGATGGCGCGTCAGTTTGACGGCCTCGACGACGACCCAACCACACGCCAGTTGGTCGGCGCCAGCCAGGCGATCGACATGGTACGCGTGTTAAGCCGTGAAGGAGTAAAAGACTTCCACTTCTATACCCTGAACCGGGCAGAGATGACCTACGCCTTGTGCCACACACTGGGCGTACGACCGCGTTAATCTGCACAGCCACTCCCAAAAGAAAAACCCCTGCTCAATGGCAGGGGTTTTAGCATCGGGTCATGGCGAACTTATTCAACTTCGTCCATTTTACCCAGCAGGCTGCGAATGCGCTCTTGCCACTGGGCGTGATCTTGTTGCATCTGCTGTGCTTTCTGCTCCAGCTCAACACGGCTGTCACGCAGTTCATTGGCTTCACTCACCAGTTTCTGCTTCTCTTCTTTCAATTCTTCCACTTCCATTTGCAGAAGTGCGATCGTGTCTACTGCGGTTTGAATTTTTGCTTCTAGTTGCTCTAATACTTCAAAAGACATCTTAGCCTACCCTTTTGTTTATTCGGTTGACGTGAAGTGACTCTCCACCTAATGCCTTCATTCTACTCAGCACAGCGGCGAGAAACACTCTCTATATTCGATATTTTGCGCTATTCGGTTAAAAAAACGGCGCATATTGACAAACAGTTAACTTAAGCCCACGCCAGCCCTGATGCTGACTCGCTCTTTGGTCATTTTTGCATTCATTCTTGATCCAGTACAAGTGATACGGACGCAAAAAAGCAAACGTTTACTTTTTGATATGCTAAAATCGCCGCCGTAAATTTCCTCATCCTGTTTGACATTGGAGTCCTCATGAAACGCGATTTAGCAATGGCCTTTTCCCGGGTTACGGAAGGTGCCGCACTGGCAGGTTACAAATGGCTTGGCCGTGGTGACAAAAATGCAGCCGACGGTGCCGCAGTGGAAGTGATGCGCACCCTGCTCAATCAAACGGACATCAGTGGCGAAATCGTCATTGGTGAGGGCGAAATCGACGACGCACCGATGCTCTACATCGGTGAAAGCGTCGGATTGGGTGGCGATGCCGTCGACATTGCTGTCGATCCGATTGAAGGCACACGCATGACTGCCATGGGGCAGTCCAACGCACTGGCGGTACTGGCGGCCGGCGAAAAAGGCAGCTTTCTCAAAGCGCCGGATATGTATATGGAAAAGCTGGTTGTCGGGCCTGGCGCTAAAGGCTGTATCGATCTCAACAAGTCACTCGAAGACAACCTGCACAACGTGGCGAAAGCGCTCAACAAATCGCTCGACACCTTAGTGGTGATCACGCTTGCCAAGCCACGCCACGACCCTATCATTGCTCAAATGCAGGCACTGGGCGTACGGGTATTCGCTGTACCAGATGGCGACGTGGCGGCATCAATTCTGACCTGTATGCCTGACAGTGAAGTGGACATGATGTATTGCATCGGCGGCGCTCCAGAAGGCGTGGTGTCTGCGGCGGTGATCCGCGCGCTCGATGGCGACATGAACGGGCGTTTGCTGCCGCGCCATGAAGTTAAAGGCGAAAACGAAGACAACCGCATCCACGGTGCGGCCGAGCTGAAGCGCTGTCAGGAAATGGGGGTGGAAGCGCGAAAAGTGCTGCGCATGGATGACATGGCGCGCAGCGACAACGTGATTTTCTCCGCAACCGGCATCACCAAAGGCGACCTGCTCGAAGGCATTACCCGTCAGGGTAACATCGCGACCACCGAAACCTTACTGATACGTGGCCGCTGTCGCACCATCCGCCGCATCAAATCCACCCACTACCTGGAACGTAAAGATCCAGAAGTCAGAGCCATAATTCTCTAAACAAAACCGCCCGTTCTCTGCAACGGGCGATTTTGCGTCAGCGGCGATGAATGTGTACCCGGTAGCCCGTGTCTGCTGGCAGAAAATCGACGTAATGGTCAACCGCTTCTAACGCATCATCTTCATGGTGCGTGACGTACAGCAGCTGGCTCAGCCCGGCAGCGGCGATCCGATTCAGCGCAAACCACACCAGTTTGCGGTTGAGATAGTCCAGCCCCTGATACGGTTCGTCTAGGATCAGCAGCGCCGGTTGCTTAATCAGCGCGCGGCCTATCAGGAGTAATCGTTGCTGACCATAATCCAGCGCTTTAAAGCTGACTTTGGCCAGCTCGCTCATCGCCAGTACCTCCAGCCACTGCTGCGCCAGCAGAATCTGATTTTTAGACGGCTGTTCGTACAGGCCAATCGAGTCAAAAAAGCCGGACAATAGCACCTCCAGCGCGCTGCATCCGACCCGGTATTGCAGATGCAGCGCGGATGAGACGATCCCGATGTGACGTTTCACATCCCAGATACTCTCGCCACTGCCCCGCTTCATACCCAGCACGGTGACATCATTGCTGTAACACTGCGGGTGATCGCCCATAATGAGCCCGAGCAACGTACTCTTACCACAACCATTGGGCCCTCGAATCTGCCAGTGCTCCCCTCGGCGGATTTGCCAGTTTAACTGCGAAAAGATCAGCCCGTCCACGTACTCCACTTTGACGTCTTTCATCGCAACCAGAGGTTCCGGGTAGTCGTGCGGCGCAGATTGCAGCTCCATCAAGGCAAACATCGCCGAGCTTTTCTGCTCAGACAGCGCCTGCAACTGAAGCATCAAAGGGTGGTCATGCCATTGCTCACGGGTCATCGTCTCAGTCAATGTCTCTTGGTCAAACAGAGCCACGTGGCTGATACACTCGGGCAACTCGTCCTCACGTGAGGTAATGATCACCAGTTGCATCTCCTCAGCACACGAATTGAGTAATCTGGTTAACGCTTGACGGTGCGCGCTGTCGAGGCCCGAATACGGCTCATCGAGCACCAACATCTCCGGCCGCTCAGCCAGTGCCCGCGCTAACATGACCCGGCGAGTTTCGCCGGTCGACAACTGGCGAAAATGGCGTTGACGTAAGTGGAGCAAATCGGTTTGTTGCAGCAACGCGTCGCGTTCTGTCTCACAGAGATCGAAACCAGCCAACAGCTGCTCTACGGTCGAACCGTAGTCTATATGATCCTGAAAGTCTGTTTCGTCCTGCGCGATTTCCTGTTCGAGCAGTTGCTGTTGCAACGCCAGTGACACGCAGGCAATGCGCGCCGGTCGCGCCTCAATCGTGCCGCTGTCTGGCTCGGCGTCACCGCTTAATAGCTGCACCAGCGCTGACACACAGTGGCTGTGTGCCGCAAATACGGCCCAATGCTGACCTTTGGCCAAGTGCCAGTTCGAAATGGAAAGAGACGTTGCCGGATTGCGGTAACGAAGGTGGTCAAATTGCATGTACTGTCCTTGTTGTGCTTGTTGTTTTTTTCACCATAGTGCAGGAAGTACCCACGGAATACCAGCCGCCTAAAAAACAAAAACGGAGGCCGAAGCCTCCGTTTTTCGCAGTTAGGTGAGCGCGATGATTACATCATACCGCCCATGCCACCCATACCGCCCATGCCGCCCATATCAGGCATTGCAGGTGCATCTTTTTGTGGCATATCTGTCACCATGGCTTCTGTCGTGATCATCAGACCAGCAACTGAAGCGGCAAACTGCAGCGCACTACGGGTCACTTTGGTTGGATCCAGAATACCCATTTCCAGCATGTCGCCATACTCACCTGTCGCAGCGTTGTAGCCGTAGCTGCCTTCACCCGCTCTCACGTTGTTGGCAACCACAGACTCTTCATCACCCGCGTTGGTGGTGATTTGACGGATTGGCGCTTCCATTGCGCGTAGCGCAACGCGAATACCCACATTTTGCTCTTCGTTGTCACCTTGCAGGTCAACAATCTTAGACGCGACACGGATCAGCGCCACACCACCACCGGCAACTACGCCTTCTTCAACCGCTGCGCGAGTCGCATGCAGAGCGTCTTCCACACGGTCTTTCTTCTCTTTCATTTCCACTTCAGTCGCCGCACCGACTTTGATCACAGCAACACCGCCAGCCAGTTTGGCTACACGCTCTTGCAGTTTCTCTTTGTCGTAATCTGACGTTGCGTCTTCGATTTGCTGACGGATCTGAGCCACACGACCATGGATCGCAGCTTCTTCGCCAACGCCATCAATGATGGTGGTGTTTTCTTTGGTGATCGTCACACGTTTCGCTTGACCCAGGTCTTCCAGAGCGGCTTTTTCCAGCTCCAGACCCACTTCTTCAGAAATCACTGTACCGCCAGTCAGCACGGCGATGTCTTGCAGCATCGCTTTACGACGGTCACCAAAACCAGGGGCTTTGACTGCCGCCACTTTCACGATACCGCGCATGTTGTTAACTACCAGCGTTGCCAGTGCTTCACCTTCTACGTCTTCTGCAATAATCAGCAGTGGACGAGAGGCTTTCGCCACTGCTTCCAGTGTCGGCAGCAGTTCACGAATGTTAGAAATCTTCTTGTCGACCAGCAGAATGAATGGGCTTTCCAGATCCACACTGCCCGCTTCCTGGTTGTTGATGAAGTAAGGCGACAGGTAACCGCGGTCAAACTGCATACCTTCAACTACGTCCAGTTCGTCGTGCAGGGCCTGACCTTCTTCCACCGTGATCACACCATCACGGCCCACTTTTTCCATCGCTTCGGCAATGATTTTGCCCACGCTGGAATCTGAGTTCGCAGAGATGGTCCCCACCTGTTCGATTTCGGTTGATGTTGAACAGTCTTTCGACAGCACTTTCAGCTCTTCAACCGCGGCCGCAACCGCTTTGTCGATACCGCGTTTCAGATCCATCGGGTTCATGCCCGCAGCAACGGCTTTCAGGCCTTCATTAACAATCGACTGAGCCAGTACAGTCGCAGTAGTCGTACCGTCACCTGCTACGTCATTCGCTTGCGACGCAACTTGTTTAACCATCTGTGCGCCCATATTCTGGAATTTGTCTTCCAGTTCGATTTCACGTGCAACAGACACACCATCTTTAGTGATAGTGGGTGCACCGAACGATTTGTCCAGTACGACGTTACGGCCTTTCGGGCCTAGTGTCACTTTCACTGCATCGGCCAGAATGTTGACACCTTCCAGCATTTTTACGCGTGCGTCATTACCAAATTTTACGTCTTTAGCAGCCATCTTTTATATCCTTTTCCAAATACGTTTTACGTTTTCGTTGTGATTCAGAGTTTATTACTCAACGATTGCCATGATGTCGTTTTCAGACATGATCAGTACTTCTTTACCGTCGATTTTCTCTGTCTTCGTGCCGTAGCCTTCTGCGAAAATCACAGTATCGCCAACTTTCACGTCCAGTGGCTGAACAGAGCCGTTCTCCAGGATGCGGCCTTTGCCAACAGCCAGAACCACACCACGAGTTGATTTTTCTGCAGCTGAACCCGTCAGAACGATGCCACCAGCAGATTTAGACTCAACTTCTTGGCGCTCTACGATAACTCGGTCATGTAATGGACGAATATTCATTGGTCGTCTCTCCTGAAAGTTTCCATGTTTGATTTGATAATTGCCTTAAACAAGCGGCAAAGCCTTGTCGTAACTATATGTGGGGCAATTGCGGCAATCCCAAGGGGGGGGACGGATTTTTTTGTGAGGCGGCTAACGAAATCACCACAAAGCAAAAGGGACGCCAAGTGGCGTCCCTTTTTACTATCGCTTTCAATCACATCGATTCGTCGTCTTCGCGGCGAAACGCAAAGCGTACCAGAACAATCGCGACACCCAGCATACCACCTAAAAGCGTACCCAGTACCGCTATCAGTGCGCGCTTCGGCTTGTCGCGGGAAATCGGTTGTTCGACATTTTCCAGGAAGCGGAAAGTCTGAAACTGAATGTCGCGATCGATTTTCAGGGTCTTGAGCATATCCAGTTTGGCATCAATTTGCTGCAGGCGAGGCTCAATCACACTGAGGTTCTTCACCGACTCCAGCGCCGTCACTTTCGCTGCCAGCGCCTTGGTCCCCAGATCGATTGAGAAGATTTCCTTGTCGTTGTAGCTTTGAATTGGCTTGTCTACCTCCGCAGCTTTAGCAATATTCAATGCGTACTGAGCACGCTCCGCTTCGACTTCAAGGCGGTTTCTCGCCTGAGATTCAAGAATACGTTTTTGTTGCACTAACTCATTGTGCTTAGTATCAATGATGGTTTGCAGGTTATTCAGCGCATCCTCACGTGCTTTGGCACGAATGATCTGCAAATATTCATTCAATAACGAATAACTGCTGGTTTGAGTGGTGGACTGAAAACTTAAATCATATGGGGCTGACGGCGTTTTATCTTCCGCTTTTGCGGTTATTTTCTGAAACCATTCAGCGTACAGTTTACGATTCCCATCTTGAGAACCATCGCTATTCTCATCAGCCGCCAAATCAAGTTGAGCCTTATACGCCTGGAACTCTTCGCTAGAATCAAGGAAAACACGCTTGTTATCGCTTGAGTTAAACGAGTCCACAAAACGTTTAAACAGAACTTTCGTATCAATAAGGCTGTCTAGCTCACGACTGACCAGTACCGTGCCATCTTCCTGATAAATATCAAAAATCGGTTGAAACTGCTTGACTTGCAGCTGATAGGCCGCCATATCCTGCAATTGTGGTTCAGTGACTTTTGCCGTAGAAGACCACCACTGCTGAGCCAACAGCGCATACGCGACTGCCAATCCCGCACAAGCAATTGTGGTAAAAATAACCGTTAGTTTACCCTTCCATAATACTTTAAATAGCTCTCGTAGATCGATCTCATCGTTTTGATGGTAAGCGGCAGGTACCTGAGGATGATGTTGGTCTGTCACAATTGGTTGTTGGCTTTGCCCTGTCACATTGAATCCTTTAAAGCTTAAAAATAATTGGGTAACAGTAAAAAATTAGTTGGAGGCGAAGTCTAACACAAGTCAATAAAGGCAAGAAAGCCAGGCGGCGTCTCATATTCGCGCTCCAAATGGTTATTTATAATACATTGTCAATCCTTTGCTTTATTAACTCGATCCGACATAATAGCTGGAAGAAAGGAGTGTACATGAAAACAATCGACAGGATCTTACAAACCATTAAGCGCGATGGTGCGGTCACCGCCAAACAACTGGCTGAAGAGCTGGGCATGACCACCATGGGCGCCCGCCAGCACCTGCAAGGCCTGGAAGACGATGGCATCCTGGCGTTTCACGATGTGCGAGTCAAAGTCGGCCGCCCGACCCGCCATTGGTCATTGACCAAAAAAGGTCATGCCCAGTTTGCCGATCGTCACGGCGAACTGACTATTCAGGTGATCGATGCGGTGGAAAGTGTCTTCGGTAGCGCAGGGCTGGAAAAAGTCACCCTGCAGCGAGAACAACAAACGCTTGAGCATTATCAGACCGCGCTGCAACCTTGCCATTCTCTTGAAGAGAAACTGTCGATGTTGGTTGAGCTGCGTGAGCTGGAAGGGTACATGGCCGAGCTGGAGTCATGCGACGATGGCTACCTGCTGATTGAAAACCACTGCCCTATCTGCAAAGCTGCCAAGCGCTGCCCCAGCTTGTGCAAATCCGAACTCAACATTTTTCAGAAGTTGCTTGGCGAGCAATATCAAGTCAAGCGGACGGAACACATCATCAACGGTGAGCGCCGCTGTACCTACCACATTCGCTAAACCAATCGTCTCAAATTTAAGACCAACCACAGGCCGATAAACCGCTCGCTGAATTGTTGCGTAAACTGTAAAAGTGTTGATAGTTTAATCAGCACTGCAGTTGAGGGAACAATCATGAGCAGTATGCCTACCCAACAACGGTTGCCGCCGTTTGATGAGCTCGTCAAACTGGCAGAACGTGATCCTGAAGCGTTTAACCGCTTCAAACATCAATTGTGTGATGAGATGATCGCATCAGCTTCCGATTTTATGCAGGATCGCCTGCGCGCCCAGCAATCACACATCGACTTGTTGATCAGTCACTGCAGCAACCCGACGCACGTCAATGTGACATTGCAAAGTGAGTTATTTAAACAATTTGCCAAGTTCCGCGAAGCTCTGAATGGTGAACTGGATATCGCCCCGACCAGCGCCGACGTAGTCCCCTTCAGGCCCAAAGAGAAAGATTGGCGCTGATGTGCCGTCATCTTCGTATCACCAATCATTGCCACGCAGGGAAATTTCGCCTCCGATGTAGGCTTCAAGGCCTGCCTCAGTTTCAAGTAACACACCACCCTGCTCATTGATACCACGTTCAATACCAGTGATTTCTCTTGGTCCCATGATCAGCCTGACTGGGCGGTTGATGAAATTGTCCAGCCGATTCCAACGTTCGACGAACCCAGCCATTCCCTGAAACTCATAGTCTTCCAGCGCTTTGTGCAAAGTCTTCACCAAGGTGATCGCCAGTTGATTGCGGTCTATCTCACGCCCTTGCAACGCCTGTGACAAACTGGCCCAGGGCTGAGTAATTCCCGAAGTATCGTCATCCATACTCAAGTTCATCCCCATGCCGATCACGAGATTTGCAGCTGCCCCTGCCTGTCCCGACATCTCAACCAGAATCCCGGCTAACTTGCGATCGCGAAAGTAGAGATCGTTGGGCCACTTGAGTTTAACGTCATCAATCCCCAAAGACTCCAGCGCTTCCACCACCGCCACACCGACAACCAGGCTCAGCCCCATCGCTGCCGCCATGCCAGCATCAAGGCGCCAGTACATCGACAAATACAAATTGGCACCGAAGGGCGAAATCCATTCCCGTCCACGGCGGCCGCGCCCTTGTGACTGATATTCCGCGATACACACCGAACCCGATTCCAACTGGGCGACTTTATCGAGTAAATGTTGATTGGTTGAACCAATGATCGGAACCAGCTCTAGCGGCTTATCGGTCGCGGCCTGCAATATCTGTTCATCCAGCAGTTGCATTGGCTTTGCCAGTTGATAACCTTTACCCTGGACACGGAAAATGTCCACACCCCACTCCTGAATCCCTTTGATGTGCTTACTGATCGCTGCACGGGAAATCCCCAGGGTATCGCCCAGTTCTTCCCCGGAATGAAAGCCGCCTTGAGAAAGTTGCTTCAGCAATGTCAGTTTTACACTGTGATCTTTTTTCATTGCTGAGCCTCCAAAATCTCATTGAGACGAGTTTCGGCGCGGGCGCCCATAAAGCGCACCTCATGCTCCAGTGCAATCGCATATTTTTCCTGCACACTGCGGCACACATGCGCCGCAAGACGAATCACATCTTGTGCGCTTGCATTGCCCTGATTAACGATCACTAACGCCTGTTTGGGGTGCACTTGTGCCCCGCCAATACTGTAGCCTTTCAGCCCACACTGATCGATCAGCCAACCTGCCGCGATTTTTACACCATCGTCGACCGGATACGCCACCACATCGGGATATTGCGCCAGCAGAGACTGATACTGCTCTGCGCTGATCACCGGATTTTTGAAAAAGCTCCCCGCGTTACCGATTTGGGCCGGATCGGGCAACTTATCAGTGCGGATCTTACACACCTGCGCAAAAACCTCTGCCGCGCTGGCCTCTGAACCCAACACTTTCAACGGCCCATAGGCGATATTGGCCTGCCAGGCCTTCGACAATTTCAGGCCGACAGCCACCACAATGGCCTTTTGATACAGCGCGTGCTTGAACACTGAGTCCCGGTAACCAAACTGGCACTCTGCGTTGCTCAGGCGGTGAACAGTAAAACTGTCAAGGCACAGAATATCGACGTATTCACAGACATCTTTGAGTTCCACCCCATAAGCGCCAATGTTCTGAATTGGCGCAGAACCGGCACAACCGGGAATCATGGCGAGGTTTTCAATCCCGGAATAACCCTGTTCTACAGTCCAGGCAACCAAGTCTGGCCAGTCTTCACCGGCTTCAATATGCAGCAACCAGTGTTCCTCGGTCTGAGAGACCCGCTTCCCCAACAGACCATTGACCATCACCACACCGTTAAACGGTTCAGTGAACAGCATATTACTGCCTTTCCCCAGCATCAGTTTTGGCAGCGACTGCCACTCAGAATGGTGGTAGACATCAATAATGTCGGTCACAGAATGAACGTGAACCAGGTGAGCACAAGTCTGGGAGATGCCAAAAGTATGGTAGGGGCGCAGATCTGCGTGAGTTTGAGATTGCATAAGCTTGGTTTGCACAAATAATATCAGGTCAATTACACTGCCCTCATTCTACCCTCTTTTCAAGCAAAGTGAGAATGCCTCCACTCCGTATCGAACTGCTGGACCCGATTAAGCTGCCGCTGGTCACCCGACTGTACAAGGCGCACTACCCTTCGGCCAAAGCCAAAAAAAATGAAACCACCATCGTCTGTTACCAATATGATGCGTTGTGCGGGGTAGTACGTTTTCGCCCGCTGGACACCTTTCGCCTACTGACTGGCATGCTGGTGCTCCCGGAATATCGCGGCCAGGGCGTCGCCCATCAACTCATGCACTATTGCCAACAACACATCCTGGGTCATCAGGACTACTGCTTTGCCTACACGCACCTGGCGCCTTTTTACGCTCAGCACGGTTTTGTTTCCGTGTCCACAGAGCAGTTACCTCCGCCACTAAAAGGGTTGTTTGAGCGCTACTGCCGCAGTGGGAAGCAACTGGTGGCCATGCACTTTAAACATCCGACAGGGCTTAAACCAGGCGGCAGTTAAGACCGCGCAGCCAACCTGATTGTTCAGCTTCGACGACTGAGCGGCAATGCCCAATAATTGATGTCATTCCTAGTCAAATGACTGAGATGTTTGATACTATCCATGGCTTGCAATTTTGCACACGGATAAGGTAACGCATCTAGATGATGACCAATAAGAACCCATTCGACACCCTTCCGACGCTGGCGCTGAATCCTGAGCAGTTTGAAACACTGTACTCAGCACAGGCGTTCAGAGCTCGTCTGATCCAGGCGATACGGGAAGCGAGCAAGCGAATTTATCTTGTTGCTCTTTATTTGGAAGATGATGAGGCAGGCAGAGAGATCCTGACTGAACTTTATCAGGCCAAGCAGCGTAATCCAGGACTGGATATCAACGTCTGCGTAGACTGGCACCGCGCTCAGCGTGGTTTGATTGGCGCGGCGCCAGGCGAAACCAATGCGGCGATGTACAAAGCGTTTGCAGACCAATACGAGCATGATATTCCAGTGTATGGTGTGCCGGTCCGTGGGCGAGAAGTATTTGGTGTCTTGCATCTGAAAGGGTTTGTGATCGATGATCAGGTTATTTACAGTGGCGCCAGCCTGAACAATGTCTATCTGGGATACAATGACCGCTACCGCTTTGACCGCTATCATGTACTGAGTAGTCATACTCTGGCCAATACGATGGTCCAGTTTATCCGCGAACAAATGATTGAGCACCCGGCGGTGAACAATCTCGCCTGCCCGGCGAAACCCAATACCAAAGAGATCAAAAACGACATCCGTCAACTACGCGCGTCACTGGCCAAATCTGCCTATCAGTTTGACAGTGAGACCGTATCCACCGATCAGGTGGCAGTGACACCCATCGTGGGTGTCGGGAAAAAACGCAATCGCCTCAATCAAGGCATCAACCAGTTAATTCGTCTGGCCAAAGATGAGTTGTTTATCTGCACCCCCTACTTTAACTTCCCGCGCAGCGTGGCTAAAGAAGTCAAAAAAGCCCTCAGACGTGGCGTGAAAGTCACGATTGTCGTAGGCGACAAGACCGCCAATGACTTCTACATTTCACCAGAGCAGGAATTCAAAACCATTGGTGGCCTGCCGTATCTGTACGAGCGTAATCTGCGCCTGTTTGCCAAAGCCAACGAAGCCAACATTGCCAGTCGCAAACTGTCACTGCGTTTATGGAAACACGGCAACAACAGTTTCCACCTTAAGGGCATCTGGGTCGATAAACGCTATATGCTGATCACCGGAAACAATCTCAACCCACGCGCCTGGAAACTGGATCTGGAAAACGCACTGTTCATTCAGGATCACTACCATTTGTTGACGGCGCAGTTTGACAAAGAAGTCGAGAATATCCTTGAACACACCCAGTTAATTTGTACCTACAAGCAGCTGGATAAAGTCGAGAATTATCCGGAAGAAGTACAGAAGCTGATCCGAAAAATCACCCGCGTACGTGCCGATCGGGTACTAAAACAAATTCTCTAGCCTCTGATGACTCAGGGAAGAATGTGACTTAGTGGACAACGGACGTCCGCTGATGATACTCATGTACTCACTCAATCACATGATATCCCAATTTTTGTAAGCAGTCCTTAAACGCTGTTTTTGCCTCCGCTTCGCCATGAATCAGGTGAATTTCTTTCGGTGGCACGTCGATTCCCTGAATAAAACGCAACAAGTCGGTTTGGTCTGCATGCGCGCTGTAACCCGACATGGTATGGATCTGTGCCCGCACATTAATCCACTCATCCGCAATTTCAACGCGTTTGGCACCGGACTGCAATACACACCCCAGCGTCCCCTGAGCCTGATAGCCCGCAAACAACACATCCGTGTGAACATCAGCGAGCAGCGCTTTAAGGTATCCCATCACTCGCCCGCCTTCACACATTCCGGACGCTGCGACGACAATAGCAGGCTCACCCGTTTTCGCCAGACGATTAACCAGTGCCAAATGCTCCCGGTAATGCTCGACCACCACACACTGGTCAAACGCCAGAGGATGCCGATGATGTTCCAAACGTTGTTTGGCTTCTTTGCCCCATAACTCCCGGTAACCACGATACGAACGCGTCACTTCACTGGCCATCGGTGAATCGAGTATGATCGGGATCTGACCGGTAATTCCCCGCTGGTAAATCAACTGCTCAATATCAAACAGTAGTTCCTGTGTTCTGCCCACGCTGAAGGCAGGAATGATAATCACGCCACCGTCTTGCAGCGAACGATTGATGATGGCTTCTAACCGCTCTGCCCTGTGTGCCACACTATCATGCTGTTTGTTGCCATAGGTCGATTCGATGTACAGCACATCGGCTCGAGGAGGCGCCACAGGATCCGGTAGCAATGGCGTATCAGAAGGCCCAAGATCGCCGGAAAACACAATCACCTCACCGTTTTCTTGCCGAATTTCAACGTACGCAGAGCCCAGAATATGACCAGCCGGATTAAAACGTATCTCGACCGTTTCGCAGCAGCATGAGAGGGCATCGCCTCCTTGTGAGTCAGGAGGAGACAGCACAACGCCCTGCCACACGCCATACTCTATCGGTACAAAACGTTTGTTCAATGCCTCGAGTACACGCTGTCGCTGCGGCTTATCCATACCTAATTGCAGTTTCAGACCATCGTCCAGCATCAGAGGGACTAGCTCTGCGGTCGCGGGCGTACAATAGATCGGCCCGCTAAAACCCGCGGCGAGCAACCAGGGTAAGCGGCCGACATGATCAATGTGAGCATGCGTCAGCACCAAAGCACGAACCTGTTCAATCGAGAACTCGACGTCCATAGGTCGGGCATCTTTCCCCTGAAACTGACCACAGTCGATCAACAGGCTGCCATGTTCAAACTGTACCTCATGACAAGAGCCCGTTACTGTGTGTTTACCGCCATGATGGAATGTGCGCATAAGAAATCTCTGAGTCGTTTTTGGTAAGACTAAATAGTAATTCAGTGTACTTACTACTCTAAAAACCACGCAATGCGGCCTAACTCGCGTTCTCAAAGCCAACACATAAGTAGATAAGCGTCTAAGTGTCCGTTAAACTCAAATGCACAGCAAAGGGCATAACATTTGAAAATTCTAATTACAGGAGGAAGTGGCTTCATTGGTTCGGCACTGGTAAGACACTTCCTGGATAACACATCTCACCAAATCGTTAACTTAGACAAACTGACTTACGCGGCAGATCCAAAAGCACTGGAGGCGTATCAGCAGCACCCAAACTATACCTTTATTCAAGGGGATATTTGTGACGGTTGTTTGCTAGAGCAAATATTTGAAGCGCATCAACCAAGCTGGGTCTTTCACCTAGCCGCTGAAAGTCACGTCGACAAATCCATCTATGCATCAGCGGATTTTATAGAAACCAACGTGATTGGCACCTATCGGTTACTGGAAACCGCCCTTGGGTATTGGCACACGCTGACTCCAAAAAAGAAGCACACTTTTCGCTTTTTGCATATCTCAACCGATGAAGTCTACGGCGATCTAGAACTCGGAACTCACCAGAGCTTTAATGAGGACTCGTCCTATAAACCCAGTAGCCCGTACTCTGCGTCGAAAGCATCAAGCGACCACTTAGTCAGAGCCTGGAACCGAACCTATGGTTTACCCATTTTGATCACAAATTGCTCTAATAACTATGGTCCGTTTCAGCACAGGGAAAAACTCATTCCTAAGATGATCACCAATGCGTTAGCGGGCAATGCGCTGCCTATTTACGGTACAGGTAAACAAGTCAGGGACTGGCTACACGTAGATGATCATGTCCGAGCGCTTCACTTGGTGATGCAAAAAGGAAAAGTTGGCGAAACTTACTGTATCGGTGGTAATTGCGAGAAAACCAATCTGGAAGTGGTTACGTTAATCTGCGAGAACCTGGATAGAATCGTGCCCCACAATGCGCCACATGCTGCGCTTATCCGTTTCGTCGCAGACCGCGAAGGCCACGACCAGCGCTACGCGATTGACTCATCTAAAATTAGCAATCTTGGATGGAGTCCGTCTCACTTTTTTGATTATGAAGTCAATCGGTTATCAAATGTTTTATGGAATTACGTCAAAGATTGAATCCAATTTAACGACAAAGAAATCAATAAAGTAACCTATACCGTCGATAAAATCTGGTCTTTATCCAGCTGTTATTTTCATCTAAAATCCCGATACCACTATTACTACAGGCAAATACCCGTGCTCATTCCATTCGTCGATTTGGCTTTTTTATTCTTTTTTTCACTGGCTTCATTATTCCTCTTACGCAAAGCCGCTAAAGCGATTGGTTTGGTCGACAAACCCAATGCACGTAAGCTCCACAACGGTGCTGTTCCGCTCGTTGGTGGGATCTCGATCTGTTTATCGCTTCTTTATTTTCTTTTTAACAATCAAAACATCATTCCAAACACACCATTATATGCCGGATGCATATTAATTTTGGTTATAGTGGGCGCACTAGATGACAAGTTTGATATCAGCTTCAAACTTCGTTTTGCAATTCAAGCAGGGCTCTCGGTAGCTATGATGGTACTTGGTGGGATTGAGCTACATACTATCGGAAATGTTTTCGGAGCGGGAAATGTAACGCTGGGGTGGTTTGGCTACGTTGTTACCATTATCGCTGTTGTAGGCGCCATCAATGCGTTTAACATGGTCGACGGGATAGATGGCTTATTAGGTGGACTTTCGATTGTAACTTTCGGTGGGCTAGGAATTATGTTAGCGCACGACGGGCAGCTCAATATTGCCTATCTATGCTTAGTCATGGTGGTTATTATCATTCCATATATCCTACTAAACCTTGGAGCGTTCGGTCGAAAACGAAAAGTGTTTATGGGCGACGCCGGCAGTATGTTAATCGGCTTTACGGTCATTTGGTTTCTATTACTTTCCAGTCAAAATGGTAAAAACCCTCCCCTTCAACCAGTGACAGCACTATGGTTGATTGCTGTGCCACTAATGGATATGGCAGCCATTATGATCCGAAGAATTCGTCGCGGAGACTCTCCATTTAAACCGGATCGAGAGCACTTACACCACATATTCCAGCGCTTGGGCCTTAGTTCTCACCAAACATTAGTCGTTATCTTCTTAATTTCTGCAGTTTATGCTGGCGTTGGTATATACGCAGAAATGATTGGCGTCCCAGAATATGTAATGTTTTACGTCTTTATTTTATGTTTTTCCATATATTTAATTCTATTAAGTAACGTTTGGAAGATTACGAGCTACATTAGAA